>JBEKST010000158.1:0-6799 GCA_049516815.1 Bacteroidales bacterium
ATTTGAAATTTAATAACCCCGAAAATGCCAATTTTCTGGCAAATTCGGGGTTATTTTTTTGCAATCTTATCAACCAAGTTCTTAACAGACGCGGATTTCAAGATTTCAGGAAGACCCTAGTGAATACCTTTGTGAAAGTAAAGCACAAAGTCACACTAAGGGAAATTCAATGAAAATTTAGATTTGAATCTAAGTTCACTACGTAATCACTTTCTTTTTTATTGCCTGAAGAATTTCTTTAGTATCCGATTTGGAGACAAAGGCAAGTATCCAGCAATTTTTCGCCACCCAGGCTGTATTAATGGAAATAATAAATCTTCCCAGGCAGGTAAGTTGGGGATCTACAGAAGTAGTAAGGGTTTCGCCATAGGTACCGTTAACAGATCCCCTGAGAACATCCTTAAATACATAATTGTGGATAATAGTGCTGGCGCTGTCCTGTGCCGAGATCATGTTATCTTCCACAATGCAAACTGTGAGGTTATAGATACCCGTCAAGGATTGTCTGAATTTTGAATAGATGACTGAATTCACCGTCCTGGTAGTAGAATCATATGAATTGAGAATTAACATATTCAGGGCAGGAGACTGATCTATAACACTAGCGATATCTGTAACCCATTCTTCTGAACCCAAAACCTGGCGTCCGTTAAATTCCTTCCTGTCGATCATTCCGGAAGGATAGGCATTGACCTGAAAATCGGTATTCCATTCTTCCCCGGCTGTTGTCCTGAAATCTGCAGCAAATTCGCCAGTGGACGGTATTGCATAGTAGCCTGCGTGAACAGCCAATACAATGAGTTTCCCGTGATAATATGCTTCCTGGCTATGTGCAATGGTAGCAGCAGCCGGGCAATTCGGGCATTTGTGTCCGGTATAATCTTCCAGCAGAACCCTTTTTATGGGACTTACAGTATCGTCCCAATCAATCACGGTGTCGGTAATATGACCATGCTTAGCCAGGGCATAAGGTGTCTTGATCTTGTCGCAGGAAGAGAAAAGAAGACCAACCAGTGGAATTACTATTAAATATGTTTTACCAAATTTCATAATCGAATGTTATAAAACAATAAATCCTTCATTCATAATTCATAATTATTTAAAAGCTGCTGTTAACCGTCAATGTAAGTCCGCTTGCAGCCGGAACATACCTGCAAACTCCTCCAATACAAAGAATCCCTTCTCTCTGACGACCATAAGACAAAGAAATTCTTGATGTATTGTAGGTGTACCCGAGATTGACAAGATAATAATGCAGTTGTTGTTTTGTATCCGGGTTACCGTAATTCCATTGATCCTGAATAGATAAGAACCATTTCGGGGCAATCGTAAATTCTAGCAGTCCGGCAGCCCAGTTGCCTTTGTCTTGTACCGTCCACAGACCCTGGAATTCAGCCCTGAGGGAATAGATATGAGTGAGATTGCAGGTAATGTCGGCAATGCCGATGTTTGCATGAACCAACCCGTAATCCGTGGCGTGACCTTCCACAACTTCCTTGTTATATACCTGGCTTAAATAAGTAAAGATCCCTATCCACCTTTTATTGAACTTCTTGTCGATCTCGATGTTCAGGTCCTGGTAGTAAACTTCTTTGCCGGGGGTAAAGAAATTGGACTTATATCCGATTGTACCTGCCCTGTTCAGCGCCATACCATTGATGGAACTTACGAAAATGGAATCCTTAGAAAGTGAATTGACTTTCGAAAAATTAACGGCAAAGGTCAATCCGGATTTTCCCCCGACCTTGCTGTTGCGTTTAAACGTATAGGTCAGTGTGCCTGAGTAACCAAATTCACCCGTTGGCTGCGTAGCATAAGGGTACATGGCTGCCAGTGCATAGGTATGCTGTTTGGTGATGGCCGGAAGATAATTGATGTCAAGCTGATTATCGGTAACAAACCGGTTTGACTTGTAGCTCATATTGTCGATGATCTTGGCGGATGCAAGGATACCGAGTCCTTTCTGGGAATAGGAAAGCGTGCTAAAGAGACCATTGCCATCCTTGTAGATAAATTTATTCAGTGCCGACGGGTCATTGATCTTGTGGGCATATTCTGTATAGAAATTGACCCCGCCGACATTCAGGTTCAGCCGGCTACTATAAGTTGCAACGTTTTCTGGTAATTTTAAGGTATAGATCAGGGTATCGATCAGGATATCGGTGGTTTTTCCCTTCTGGTAATCGCTGACAAAGCTGCCCCCGAATGAAACCTTTGTCCTGGCATTTTTCAGTCCAGAAAAAAGATCATTCAGGAAGATATCAATATCCCCGCCTTTTACAATTCCCCGGTTGCTGCTGGAGTATGCTTCCCAGAAATTCCGTTGAACGCCCCAAACGCCTTTCAGTGTGATCCCGTCAACCGGTGTAAATTTAACCCGTAAACCTCTTAAGGAATTATCATATCCCAGCGTCCATTCCTGCCAGGTCCGCAAAGCCATCCCGTTACCGAACTGCTCATAAAAATTTCCAGCCGTGATCTCGAGCTTATCATTCTTATAATTCAGGAACCAGTAAGGTACTCCATAACCTTCGTAATGGGTATCGAACCCAACCAGGGGAGGAAGGTAGGCTTCAAAACGCATTCCGGCCGAGAAATTTTTAAATGAATAATTAATCTCCGTAAAACCATTCATTCGCGAAAGGCGGCCATTCAATGAGGAATCGGTGATCCCCATCTTTGAATCCTTCAGATAATACTGGGCATCGCATTCGAAACTTCCGCTTACCTGGCTTCCATTGATAAGATCCTGGGCATTTGTTAAGAGAGGAACAATACAAAACAGAATAATAAGACTTGGAAAAAGCGTGTATATTTTTTTCAAGGCCTGAAAAATTATGGGTTTATAATTGAGTTTCTATATCGGGGAATTTATTTGATCTCTTCCCCGTTTTTGACCTTCTTGATGATGTTGATCAGGTCACGTTCGGAACCTTCGGCAAACGAAGTATGTTGCCATACGATCTCCCGTTTGCCGTTGAGGACAAATGTATGAGGGATCGGCCCTACATTCATGGCCCTCTTAAAATCACTGTTCTGATCCAGGAGAACAATATAATCCCAGTTCTTGCCATTGACCAGCGGAGCTACTAACGAAGACGACCGCGCATCGTCGATGGAAACAGCATAAATTTTAACACCTGTTTCTTCCTGCCAGTCGGCATAAAGATCGGCAATGGTGGTGAGTTCTTTTATGCAGGGCTTGCACCAGGATGCCCAAAAGCTGATGACCATGGGCTTCCCGTCATTTTCAATTTTTAAAGTATTAAAGGGATTTCCTTTTACATCTTTAATGTCGACGGAAGGAAGAGGTCGTTTTTTTGATAGTGTAGTTTCCTGAGAAAAGCCAAAACCAATGATCATCATGAAGGCAACGAGACAGGCAAATTTTTTCATAAAACAGGGATAAAAAAAATTGTGAATAAAAACGCAAAAATACATATTTTCAGCATATAAAAACTTCCAGGATCCTGCATTCCTTCGTTGGGGAAAGGCTAACATTTTCGGCTGTAGCCGGGATCAGCAGCACTTCTCCTTTTTTCAGGCTTTCGAGGGATGATCCGCATTCAACCCTCATCATTCCTTCAACGCAAACATAGATCACAAAGGAATCCAGCGCAGAATAATCTTTCCGGATGCCTTTGTCAAAAGCAAGGATCTGGGTTGTAAAATGAGAGTTGTCAATCAGGGGTACAGTTTGATTCAGGACCTTCCTGTAAGTGGTACGATAAGAATCCGGTACTGTAAAATCGATGGCGTCAAGAGCGAGATCAAGGTGAAGCTCACGGGCTTTTCCTTTTTCATCTACCCGGTCCCAGTCAAAGATCCGGTAAGTTGTATCGGATGTTTGCTGGATCTCTGCAAGGAGGATTCCCGGGCCGAGTGAATGAACACGGCCAGCAGGAATATAGAAAACATCTCCCTTGTTGGCCTTTTCTGTATTCAGGATCTCTATTAGCCTGTGGTTTTCCAGGAATTCAAGATAGGTTCTTGCATCCGTTTTCCGGTTGAACCCGCTTATAATCTCTGCTCCCGGTTCTGCTTCCAGGATATACCACATCTCCGATTTCCCGTTCCCGATCCCGCGCCGGGCAGCAAGCTCATCATCAGGATGCACCTGGATGGAGAGGGAATCATTCGAATCAATAAATTTTATAAGAAGGGGGAACTCATTGCCATACCGTTCAAATGTTGCTTCCCCGACCAGGTCTTCCATGTAAATCTCAACCAGTTCATTTAACTCATTTCCACGCAGGAACCCGTTTACTATTTTCGTCCCGAAACCAGGAACACCCGATAAAACCCATGCCTCACCGCAATTCGGCAAGGGAGAATAATCCATTCCCAGGATGGTCTTCATCCGGTCTCCGCCCCAGATCTTGTCTTTGAAACGGGGCCTGAATTTCATGGGATAGAGTTCATTCATGGCAAATCTGCGACAAGGATTTGATGAATTCTGTTTACTTTTGATCGGTGAATTTGCAAAAATACAGTTTTTAACAATTCTTAGACCATTCTGATGATCAAAACGATTTGCGTTTTTTGTGGATCGAGTACCGGTGATGACCCGGTTTATGCAGAAAGGGCAGAACGGCTGGCGCGGTTTTTCCTTGTAAATAATATCCATCTGGTATATGGTGGCGCCAATGTAGGATTGATGCGAGTTATGGCCGATACAATTCTTAAAGGAAATGGCAAAGTAATCGGAGTCATGCCTAAAAATCTTGTCCACCGTGAAGTGGCTCACCTGGATCTTACGGTGATGCACGTCGTGGACGATATGCAGCAGCGGAAAGTAATGATGGCAGAACTTTCCGATGGGTTTATGACGTTGCCGGGCGCTTATGGTACTTTTGACGAACTCTTTGAGATGCTTACCTGGAATCAGCTGCACATCCTTGAAAAACCCATTGGATTGCTTAATATTAAAGGATTCTTCAATCCCCTCCTGAAAATGCTGGATAAAGCCGTGAAGGAAAAATTCCTTCGTCCGGAACATAGGGGAATATTATTGGTAGAAAAAGATGAGTCTATTTTATTGAAACGGATGAACGAATATAAGCCTGTACAGGCAGAAAAATGGATTGAACGGCTGAAGGAAGGGAAAATTTAATCCAGGATGGTTTCCCTATTTTAAAAACAATGACATGATCATCATCGGAATAACAGGCACCATGGGTGCAGGCAAAGGTACCATCGTCGAGTATCTTATTGGTGAAAAAGGATTTATTCATTATTCTGTGCGGACTTTTCTGCTGGAAAAGATAAGGGAACAAGGCTTGCAGGAAAACCGTGACAGTATGTTTCGCCTGGCTAATGAACTGCGTGCCAGCTATGGCTCTTCTTATATCACAGATCAGCTTTACAACCGGGCGATAAGATCAGGAAAGAATTGTGTCATCGAAAGTATCCGTACTCCCGGAGAGATCATCTCACTCAGGGCAAAAGGCCATTTTTACCTCCTTGCAGCCGATGCCGATCCGGAATTGCGTTACCAGCGGATTCTCCTTCGCCAATCTGAAACTGACCAGGTTTCACGGAAGACCTTTATGGAAAATGAAGAAAGAGAAATGAACACGACCGACCCGAACAAACAAAACCTGAGAAAGTGCATCGAAATAGCCGATTTCATAATCCTGAATAATGGCACAAAAAAAGACCTGATCCGTCAACTTGAAAAAATATTAGCCCAGGTCTGCTGAAAGTCACCCCGGAATTGGCCCGGTAAGTTTTATTTGCTGATCACCAGGCGGCGCACCTGGATCTCATCATTCAATCTCACTTTTATAAAATAACAACCCTGTGGTTCATTGGAAAGATCAAACTGGTAATCATTATCATTCGTGCACTGTTTTGAAAGGAGGATCCTTCCGGTCAGGTCAAGAATGTCGATCTGCTGGATCTTTCCGGAGACTCCTGAAACAATGCGGAACAAACCCGTTGAAGGGTTTGGAATGATACGTATGGTACCAGCCTGATGATCGGCGATGCCGACAAGTCCATCCTGAATCACCGAAACTTCTACAGGCGCTATCCCGGAAACGGTAACGGTAATATTTGCAGTCCGGATAACCGTGGAAGGATTGGCCTGGTATGTCGCTATAAGTGTCCCGGATCCCGTTCCGGAAGGAGTCGCAGAACACCAGGTAACATCGCTGTTTGTAATCCAGTTGGAATTAGAGGTCACAGTAAAGTTCGTCGAACCTGCAGGTGCAGTTACAGTCTGGCTTGGAGGGGTTACCGCCAATTCCGGTGCCGTGCCAGACTGGGTTACTGTTACCATTACAGGCGGGATTCCCGAAACCAATACAGTCAACGTTGCTATACGCGGGTTAACTGTGGTATCTTCTGTATAGGTTGCCACAATGGTTCCGTCTCCGCTTCCCGAAGGGGTAGGCGAACACCAGGTCTGATCGCTTGTAACAGTCCAGTCAGAGTTAGAGGAAACCGCGAAGTCAGTTGTTCCTGCTGGCGCTGTAACATTCTGGTTGGAAGGGGTAACGGACAAGGTAGGTGCAGCGCCCGCCTGTGTAACAGTAACAACTACCGGAGAAATTCCGGATACAGTAGTGGTAATATTGGCGATACGTGAAGTGATCAGGGGGTTTTCCGAATAGTTAGCTGTAATGGTTCCATTTCCGCTACCGGATGAGTTAACGGTACACCAGGTCTGGTCGCTCACGACGGTCCAGGATGAATTTGATGTAACCGCAAACGTAGTTGATCCGGCTGGTGTTGCAGGTACATTCTGGTTGGAAGGGGTAACGGTCAGGGTAGGTGTAGCGCCCGCCTGCGTAAC
>JBEKST010000159.1:0-6786 GCA_049516815.1 Bacteroidales bacterium
CCCAGACCCTGTCCATTGATGTTTTACCGGTATTTTCATCAACCACAATCGTTCCTTTTTTTGAAACTTCAAGTCCGGGCGTGGAATTCGGAATGATCGGATTCGGACTATTCCCGATAGCAACGATACATGCATCCATAGGCATTATGAATTCGGAGCCATTGATCCGGATCGGTTTTCTTCTGCCCGACTGATCTGGTTCTCCCAATTCCATCCTGGAACATTCAATTTCTTTTAGCCATCCGTTCTCATCGCCAAATAATTTTTCCGGGAGCGTTAAAAAGTGAAAGATGACCCCTTCTTCTTCAGCATTCTCAAATTCTTCAAGTCTGGCCGGCAATTCGGTACGGGACCTCCGGTAGACAATATAAACTTCGTCAGCTCCTAATCTAAGGGCTGTGCGTGCACAATCCATTGCAACGTTACCTCCACCGACAACAGCCACTTTTTTATGTCTTTTTACCGGAGTATATGTTTTCGGGTATTGGAATGCTCTCATCAGGTTCACACGAGTAAGATATTCGTTGGCAGAATAAACGCCATTCAGGTTTTCTCCCGGTATTTCCATAAACCATGGAAGGCCGGCGCCCGTGCCCAAAAAAATGGCATCATATTCCTCCAGCATTTTCTTTAATGATTTGGTTTTACCGACCACATAATTACAGACAAGCTTAACACCCAGTTTTTGAAGATAATCAATCTCCCTGCTCACCACTCTTCCCGGAAGACGAAATTCAGGAATTCCGTATGTGAGAACCCCGCCAGGTTCGTGCAAAGCTTCGAACATGGTTACATCATGACCGGTTAATATCAAATCACCAGCCACTGTGATTCCTGCAGGCCCGGAACCGATTACTGCAACTTTCTTCCCGGTATTCTTATTTATTTCCGGTAATACAATTTGAGCCTGTAACGCCTCCCACTCAGCAGCAAATCGTTCAAGACGACCAATAGCTATAGGTGCACCTTTTTTACTCAATATGCATTTAATTTCACACTGCTCCTCCTGAGGGCACACCCTGCCGCAAACTGCCGGCAAGCAATTCTTTTCTTTTAATAATTTAATAGAACTGGCAAAATCTTCATCAGCAATACATTTAACAAATCCGGGAATGTCAATCTCTACCGGACAGCCATCTATGCATAGTGGTTTTTTGCATTGAAGGCATCTTTTTGCTTCGGCTACAGCCATTTCAGGCGTGTATCCCAATGCAACCTCATTGAAATTTCTTCGCCTGATGAAAGGAGGCTGCTTTGGCATTTCTACTCTGTTGAAATTCAACGTTTTCTTTTCTGCCATTTTATATTCCTCCGCATCCAGAATGATGAACAAGAAAAGCTTCTTCGTTTAAATATTGTTTTCTTCTCTTTGCCAATTCTTCCCAATCGACAAACCTGCCGTCGAAATCCGGGCCATCAACACAGGCAAATTTCATTTTTCCATCGACAGTGCACCGGCATACACCACACATTCCTGTTCCGTCAATCATGATTGTATTAAGGGTAACAATTACAGGGATATTGAAATGAGAATATTCTTTCGTCGTTTTATAGGATAACGTCATACATCCGTTTGCTATAACCCTGTCAGGTTTAATTCCTATTTCTCTTATTATATCTTCGCCTTTTTTTATATGCCCCTTATAACCATAACTACCGTCTCTTGTAAGTTTAATCACTTTATCACTGAACTCCGATAATTTATTTTCCCAGTAAAGAAGATTTTTGCTTCGTCCTTCCATGATGGTGACGACATGGTTTCCTTTTTGTTTTAAGGCCCTGACCACCGGATAAATGGACCCCATTCCGAAACAACCGCCGATACAGACTACAGTTCCGAAATGATCAATTTCCGTTGGTTTGCCAAGCGGGCCGACTATGGTCGGAATTTTATCACCGGCTTTTAGCAGGGCCAGTTTACCGGTTGAAGTTCCGACTTCCATAAAAACAATGGTCAGCGTTCCGTCTTCACGGTTCCAGTCGGCTGCTGAAAGAGGGATCCTTTCGGATCCTTCGCCTGCATGGATGATGACAAATTGTCCCGGCTGAATTTCTTCCACAATATCTGGCGCATGAACCACCAGAAGGTGAAGATTAGGGACGATCATTTTTCGTTCAACAATCTCAAACATGATCCTTCATTATATCAATATAGCAAGGATTAATTTCAAATTCTAATTTACCGTTTGATGTAATCAGATATATATATCCCCGGGGAATATTTTTTCTGGCTACAACATGAAATTTAATCTCTTTTCCATGGGAACGCAGTTTTACCAGATCACCATCTTTTACTTCCAGGATTTTTGCATCGTTCGGATTGAGCATTACATTTCCGGGTTTAACCAGTTCTCCAAAAGCTGCTATGCCCTGACCAAGATTTAAATTGCTGTAAACATGCGGGTTCTTTTCCTGGATCAACACGTAGGGAAATTCACTACCCGGAAAAAATGCCTTACTTTTAGCCGGAGGAATAACTTTAAGAATATGCTTATTTGTTTTCATTTGATCGGAGATGTAATTAGTTAATGCTTCATCCGAAAATCCGACATCCTCTGTTTTTAATGCTTTTGCTAAACCTGAAAATACTTCTATGTGAGAACGGGCATATCCATGAGAAACTGCGACAGAGTTAACTTTTTTAATTGTTCCGTATGAATTCAGGTATGACCCTCCGGTTTCTCCCCAAAGTGATGTTGGGAAAATTACATCAGGAATTAATTCTGGTGGCGCTGGAAATGCGTTTTGATAGATCAGATGTTTCACATTAGGTCTGCCGTTAACAGGAGCATCACCTATTAGATAGAGAAAATCAATTTTTCCCTCTTTGATTTTCTTATTAACTTCTTCGGCCGGTTTCATTTTTAAAAGCGAAACCAGTCCGTTGAGATTGCCAAACTGGTCCAGCATAAAGAGCTTGGATTTTGTCAGTTTGACTATCTGATGAACTTTATCTAACAGTAAGGTACAATTACTCAATGACATAATTTGCGGACCTACTAAAATGACACCCCGCTTTGTATTTTTAAGTACACTTGTGAGCTCTCTTATCTCCTGTAGATTGGATCGGTTGGTTTCTATGCACGATATAATCTGGTTGAAGTACTTGTCCTCTTTTCCCGGAAACGGAACTAATTTGTGCCGGGAAAATCTTGAAGTAGTATCGTTGATCCATCCAATCTGATAATAAGGTATACCCTTATCTACAGCGGATTTAATTGCTAGTGTCAGGGGAGCGAAATTATAATTCCCGTTCAGGAAAACAGAAACAATAACACCGGCTTCTTTTACTTCTTCCAATGCGATCGATTCTTTAGCGAGATTAACATATGCAGCCAATTTTTCATCCATGTATGATGAAGTAAGCTCAGTGGTTTGTAATATGTTTCCGGCAAAAATTCCGGCTGAGGAAATTTCTTCCAGGGTCAGGCTGGGCGAAATAAAAACAGCAGAACGATCCGGTAAAATCCCCTTTATCATCTCCCGGCCTTTTTCAATCGCAAAATCCCATGAAACAATACCGTAACCTTCAGGGTATAAGTATTGTGGTTCGAGAATTCTGTCCGTTCTATTGACAAGTTCACTTAAACAAAAACGACCTTTAACACAGAGATCTCCCCCTGATTCATGTGGTTTTCCGGGAGGTACAGTCCCTACAATTTTATTTTTTAATGTTAAAACCTGCAAATCACAATTTAAACTGCAAAGAGGGCAGACAGAAGGTTCGTATTTCTCAGGCACTCCCCACCATTTCCTGCTTTTTTCCGACATAGCACCGGTAGGGCAAACAGATACGCATGCACCGCAGAACTCACAGTTTGCATCAATGTGCGTAGCTTCGAATGCCGGACCGATGGTAGTTAACTTACCTCTTTGTCTAAGGGAAAGTACGGAGCTTTTTCTGTACTCATCGCAAATCCTGACACATCGTCCGCAATAGATACACAGATTATAATCCCTGTCGAAGAACGGATCATATTTTTCCAGGGGAATATCCCTGTAAAGTCCTGGTAAAGTCAGTTCCTTAATGCCAAGTTGTTCAACGATTCTTTGCAATTCGCAGTCTTTATCTTTCGGACACCATCTGCAGCCTGTTGTTATCCCGACCTTTCTTATCGTCTCCTGGAACACTGTACAACCGTCAACATCATCACACATCAGACAGGCAGCAGGATGTTCGCTTAAAATTAGTTGAATCATATCACGGCGCATCTCTTGTAAAACCTTCGTATCTGTGCGGACAATCATTCCGTCTTCAACCATTGTTGTACATGCGGTCGGGTAACCGTTTCTTCCTTCAATCTCAACAATGCATAAACGGCAACCCCCATATGGAGTCAAATCCGGATGCGCACATAGAGAAGGTATCTTGATGTCATTTCCTATTGCAGCATCGAGAACACTAATGCGTTTATCGATTTGAATTTTCCGGTTATCAATAGTCAGATTCATTCTTCTTTCCTTGATGTGATTATAATAGCATTCCCTGCAATTGCATCGAAACGGCATACATCGTAACATGCGCGGCATTTGATGCATTTATTTATGTCCAGGTTATGCGGTTCGGAACGGGGTCCGGTAATAGCTCCGGTCGGGCATACGCTCACGCATCTCTGGCATCCGGTACATTTTTCCTTTATTACCGTATATTCAATCAGTGCGTTGCAAACGAGAGCAGGGCAATAGTATTCGTTTATGTGTTCAACATATTCCGGCCGGAAGTAACGGAGTGTTGTAAGGACCGGATTCGGAGCGGTCTGCCCTAAACCGCACAACGATGTTGATTTTACTAATCTTGCCAGTGATTCAAGCTTGTCAAGGTACTCCGCTTCGGCTTCGCCGTGACAGATTTTTTCCAGTATTTCGACCATATGACGCGTTCCGACCCGGCAAGGAGTACATTTACCGCACGATTCTTTTTGAATGAAATCCAGAAAGTATCTGGCGACATCGACCACACAAGTATCCTGATCCATTACGATTAATCCACCGGAACCCATGATAGAGCCAACCGAAGCAAGGGTTTCGTATGTTACCGGAGTGTCAAGAAGTTCTTTAGGGATACATCCTCCCGAAGGACCTCCGGTTTGAACGGCTTTAAAGGGTTTTTGTGTACCGCCGCCGATATCAAAAATAATTTTGCGACTCTGAAGTCGATATTCTCCGGGACCTCCGCGCCGCCGAATACGGTTGAGGGCATGCCATGGTTGGATATGAATTCCGGAAAGGCCTGGAAGGTGCGGGACAAAGGGAATGCAAACTGGCTCGGCTACATGGTCGCTGACGGGAGCCATAAGATATGGGTCTATCGCAATACGGCCCCGGAAGGGTGGGCGATAGATTCCTCGGTAACAGATGTCGTGTTAGCGCTCAAGGGTGGTTCCCAAGCCTATAATGCCAATGGCGGGACGCAGGTGGGGACATGGCAGCAGGCAGGTCATTCATTATCAATAGCAGAACTTGCCATTCATAGTCATCCAGGAGATCCCCATGGCCATACATTCTACGTCGATGAAGGCGGAGGGACGGTAGGAGGCACAAGTTCAATCCCGATGGGTGGACAGAATGCTGCCAATACCGACAATGGTTCTACCGATAGTGGTGGTACAGGCAGTTCGACTGGCAGCACAGGTTCCGGTGCAGCCCACGATCATGGCAATACCTGGCGTCCGGCGGCGGCAGTCGGAACATTGCAGTACCTGAACGTATAAAGAATAGAAAAAGGAAGGTGAGAAAATGATTACATTCTATGAAAAAACAGCATTGACGGGCGGCGGCGGGACAGCCCTGGACGGCATCGACGGCGCGGCATTGAACGACAGCGACATCGCTTTTGTTCAGAATGGCGGGTCATTCTACGAATATCTGCTCGTCGCGGCATCAGGAGCCGCGGCGAATTCGCCTTATGTCATCGCACCCGCGACAAATCCGGGTACGAAGAGATGGATCCTGCAGAGTCCATATCTCTACAACATCAGCGGCTATGCGACAGGACTCAGTTACCAGTTAACAGCGGGTCAAGCGGCCATCACAGGAGCGCCATCGAAGACCATCGATATTCCAGGGACGTATTTGCTCATGGCGCAGCTTCAGGTTGATTACGTTGGAGCGACTTTCGCCGCGGTGAGAAATGCGACGTTCAATATCTATCGGACAAATAATACCCCTGGGAATGTTCCCAATGCACAACAGGCTTTTAAAACAGCCATTATAACGACGCAGACCTACACCGCAGAGATCCTCTCGATTCCCCCCGTTCTTTATACGACGGCGAATAACAATGATGTTTTAACCCTATATGGTGGGATCGATGTGATACCTTCCGCAGGAAGTATTCAGGTCATTGCAGCGAGCCTCATGGCTCAGAGGATTCGTTAAGAAAAAGAGGCGGGTTCTGGATGGCGAGGACCCGCCTCGTCTTTTTATAGGTACTCAGGAGGATTTATGCTTTCAAAATCAGACAGGGAATTTTTCAGGAGAACCATCGATGAAATTGTCAGGGCCGAACTGAGAAAGGCACTTACGGTTAGAATGTTGATGGAACAGAAACGAGATCCCAAAACAGGTCAACCATTGGCAGTACCTGTCACAAAAGAAATGGACGTTTTCATCCCGGAGTTCTGGGCGACCTACCTGCCCTTCTATGAAGCGGCGATCCGTGGCATGCAGGAAACGACGGACCACGCAAAGAACAATTCAGCGAAGTCTCTCGATGCAACCAAGGCCATTGCCGGCGTAATGATTCCGCTTGAGGAATCAATAGTGAAATTTGTCGAGGTAATGGAA
>JBEKST010000160.1:0-6770 GCA_049516815.1 Bacteroidales bacterium
CACTGCCTGGCATCCATTGGTATTTGTGACAGTGACCTTATATGTTCCGGCCTGGCCTGTTGTGAAAGTCTGGGACGTTCCAATTGGTAAGCCGGAGCCAAGGTCTAACCATAAATATGTGCAGCCTGTACAAGAACCTGCATCGAAAGTAACGATTTGCCCCTGGCAAACTGTAGTATCCGGTCCCAGGTTGACAGGTGTGACGGTATATAACGCCACATTCAATGAATCGCTTGCCGTGCAGCCTGTCTGTGTAACGATAACCCAGTAAGTTCCGGCAGTAGAAACAGTAATTGTTCTTGAAGTTGCCGAAGTTGACCAGAGATAGGTTGTATAACCTGGCCCGGCATCAAGGGTTGTAGATGTCCCGGGGCAGATGCTCCTGTCGGGCCCCAAATTTACTGTAGGCACTGGCCCGATAACGATGGTCTTGCAAAGACTCACCTGGTCCGGCAAACCCTCGTTAACCAGCAACCTGACATTATAGGTTCCGGGCTGGTTATATGAAAATGGTGGTGGATTGAACTGGGTAGATGATGGAACCGATGAATTGGTACAGGGAGGGAAGGTTAACCGTGTAAGTGTATTGGAACCCCTGTTTGTGATATAAGCGAAGAGTGTATCATTTTGACGGAATATCTCAGAAAAACAATGCGGCCTGTTAAGACTTCCGATGTTTCCAAGAATCTGTCCGGTAACCGTACTAGTAATTCCACCAGCAAAAGTCAACTTCCCTAATTGTCCGTTTACAATATAATTCAGAAAATACCCTCCGGTGGATTCACAATCCCTTAAAATAGCAAGTCCGATCTGGTTGTTGAACCCACCTGGATTTCCCAGGTTTTCAGCAGTGGGCGTATTAAGTAAGGAATTTCCGAATGTCAGTCTTGCAAGTGTTTCAAGTCCAGCTGTTACCATCATGTACCATAACGAATTTTCTTCAACGATACAAATTGGACCCGGAGAATATAAAACACCTAGAGATCCGAAATTTTGGACCGTGGGTATGTTTGTCAGGCTTGTTCCAAAATTCAGGCGAGAGATTGAAACAGCAAGGGCACAGGTTACAAATCCCAACCATGTATTTCCTTCTTTGATAATTGCTAATCCATGGGCCATGTCAAAATTTGGAAAAGGACCAATGTCGACGGCAGTTGGAGTATTTGCAGGAGAAGTGCCAAAATCCAATCTGACAATTGTGGTGTTATTACAAACAAATCCATACCAGTTTCCATTATCCTTCTTTACCTGAATTCCTTCAATATAATTACTAAGTAAACCAAATGTTCCAAGATTAGTCCAACTAATCGGATCATGACTGAATGATGTTCCATGGTAATAACGGATTATACCTGCAAACTGACAACTTATAAAGGAATAACAATCATTTCCATCCTGAACAAGCGTCATATAGGTTGGAACATCAAGCAGATTTCCCGGGTTTCCAATATTTACCCCGGTTGGATCAGAGTTTGTGTTTCCGGAGCAGAAATTCCAAAAGAAAGTAGATCCTCCGGTTGTCAGGTTCGTTATGGTTATTTGAGCGCCGACACAGCTGGAATCGGGTAGAGTAAAATTTACGACAGGCTGGCCGGAAATGGTGAATTGAATCCCCAAAAGAATGGTAATAAAATGAAAATATCCAACAATAGGTTTCATCTGGCTTTAATGAAATGGGAATAGTTTTGGCCTTCATCTAACCTAATAAAAATACAAATTTTTTTTGATTTAATTCAAAAGTATCGACTTTTTTGGATTCAAATGATAATGTTTTCGAACCGACTCAGAACCTCCAGTTACCTTCAATGGATCTAGCACTCCGTCGAAAGACTTACTGTTTTTTATGTATCTTCGCAAATACCCCCTGCTTTTTCAAATAATACTCCCGACATTAGATGTTGTCCCAAACTTAGTTGAAATTTAGATAAAAATGAACTCGCTGACATATAAAGATTATATCAGATCCGTCAGCTTTTCCCCTGAAGATGAAATTTTCTACGGGAAAATAGAGCATATAAATGATTTAATAACATTTGAGTCGGATAATGCTCATGATTTAAGAAAAGTATTTGAAGAAGCCGTAGATGATTATATTACTTTCTGCAAAGAAAAAGGAGTTAAACCCAATTAGCCTTTTAAAGGAAGTTTCAATGTAAGGCTGAAACCATTGGTCCACAAGCTTGCCTATCAGAAAGCAATGCAGAAAGGGATGTCATTGAATAAATTTATTCGTGAAACTTCAATTTTAAGAACGCAATGAATTAAAATTGATAGTTGAACCCTGCCTGCGGCAATCAGGAATCCCCCCGAGTACTCGGGACCCTGGGGTTCATAACCGTGATTCAAAGAATTAATTAAACTGAAGGGAAAGCAAAAAGAGATCATTGTAGATTCTACCTCATAAGGATAAAACTTCCCTGTACTTTTTTCCTCTTTCCAGGGTTTTCAGTCCCTTCGTAGGTTGCAACAAAAGTATAAGTATCGGGCGGACAAAGAATACCTTTTACTGAACCATCCCATCCTCTTTCCATATCCTCGGTTTCAAATAACATCTGCCCCCAGCGACTGTAAACCGTCAGATGGAATTTAGCGATATTGATCCCTTTTGGCCGGAAAAAATCATTCATCCCATCACCATTGGGTGTAAACGCCGAAGGAAACCAAAGTTCACCAGTGCAATCCGTTATTGAAGATGAAACGTTGACAGAATCACTTGCAGAACAACCGCTTTGGGTAACCGTGACGGAATAGGTACCAGTGGTTGAAACTGTAATTGTTCTTTTTGTTGCTCCGGTTGACCAGAGGTAGGTTGTAAAACCTGCACCGGCATCAAGGATTGTCGATTGTCCCGTGCAGATGTTCCTGTCAGCACCCAGATCAACTGTCGGTACCGGCACGATAACGATGCTCTTGCAAAGACTTAACTGGTCGGTTAAGCCTTCGTTTACTAGTAATCTTACATTATATGTCCCTGGTTGGTCATATGAGAATGGTGGAGGATTAAACAGTGTGGATGATGGAACCGAAGCATTATTACAGGGTGGAAAAGTTAACCGTGTTATCGTACTTGATCCCCTGTTCGTTATATAAGCAAACAGAGTGTCGTTTTGACGGAACAGTTCTGAAAAACTATGAGGTTGATCGAGGTTACCGATATTACCTAATATTTCACCTGTTACAGAACCCGTAACTCCTCCAGAAAAAATTAACTTGCCAAGTTGCCCATCAGTTAAATAATTTGTAAAGTATCCACTGGTCAAATCACAATCACGAATAACCGATAACCCCCCGGCTAAATTAAACCCACCTGGGTTTCCTAAATTTTCTGCTGTTGGAGCGTTGAGCAGGGAATTGCCAAAAGTCAATCTGACCATTTGAAAACCATCCATTATTAACCCGTACCATATTAAATCTTCCTCTACAAGACATATGACACTGGGTTGGATCAGAATTCCGTAATTCCCGAAATCTGTCAATACAGGGATATTGGTTAAACTGGTTCCGAAATTGAATCTGACAACTTTATCCCCGATTGAACAGCATGCAAATGCAAGCCATGTTGATCCTTCTTTTATAACAACCAAACCATGTAACATGTTTAATCCGGTAAAAGGGCCTAAATTGGTAACTGTTGGAGTATTTGTTAATGAATTGCCAAAATTTAACCTGACCAATGTAGCATTGTTGCAAACAAATCCATACCAGTTTCCATTGTCTTTCTTTACCTGGATCCCTTCAACATAATCACCAAGCAAACCAAACGTTCCAAGATTAGTACAGCTAATGGGATTATGGCTGAATGAGATTCCGTGGTAATAACGTATTACACCAGCAAACTGACAACTTATAAAGGAATAATAATCATTTCCATCATTAACGAGTGTGATATAAGTTGGTACATCAAGCATATCTCCCGGGTTTCCGATATTTATCCCGGTTGGATCGGAATTAGCATTTCCTGAGCAAAAGTTCCAATAAAACGTCGATCCTCCGGTTGTCAGGTTTGTGATATTTATTTGAGCGCCTGCACAGCTGGAGTCAGGTAGCGTAAAATTTACAACAGTTTGACCAGAAATGGTCAATTGAATCCCTAAAAGAATCGTAATTGTACAGAAAGATAAAATTGCCGTTTTCATTCATTTTCGGGGAAAGAGAAATGGCGTTAAACTTAAAACAAGCCTAACAAATATATTGATTGTTTTTGAATTAACTCAAAAATATCAAACTAAAGAAAAATATTTCAGGGTAAGCGTACTACTTTTTAGAAGGAAAGGCGATTAATGTATAAAGAATAATCAGAAATAAAGAAAGAATAATCAACCCAAAAATTTGATTAGTTATGAGAAGAAATGTTATTAAAGACAAGTCTTATTTTTTTGCTGTCAGAATTGTAAAACTGACCCGTGAATTGAAAACCAGAAAAGTTGAAACCGTTTTAATCAATCAACTTTTAAAAAGCGGCACTTCAATCGCTGCCAATGTAGAAGAAGCTGTAGCGGGTATATCTAAAGCTGAATTTTCAATGAAATTATCCATCTCGTATAAGGAGGCAAAAGAAACCGGATGCTGGCTGAGATTATTGAAAGATACTGATTCAATATCCATAAAAGAATATGACTCACTTTTTAAAGACCTGGATGAGATATTAAAAATCTGATGGGCAATTTTGAAGAAAACCAGGATAAAACAATGAGCAATGAGCAATGAGCAATGAGTAATACGCAATTTTCAATTTGCAATATATTGCTCATTGCTCATTGCTCATTGCTCATTGAGCGAAGCGCTGTGGAGTTGGAGGGAGTCGAACCCTCGTCCAAACAAGCAGCAAAAATGTTTTCTACATGCTTAGTTTCCGTTTGATTGTCGGGAACAGACCGGCCGGAAACGGTCCTATCTGTAACTTAGTTCCAAATTTTTCATCCGGCCATCGAAACCCTGGCAGGACCATCTCAACTTTTGCGATGCCTCATCCGGAACACCGTTGAGAAAGGTTTTCCGGGAGACAAGAGGCACTTAATTTCTAAAATTAAGCAGCCAGTCTGTAAGAATAATTGTCGCCATTTATTGGCTATGGGAATTGATTTTTTACGGGACCTGTTCCCAACGCCCGGCATGCTTGCAATTCCACTTCCTTGCTGTCAAATCCGGTCAACCCCAGAATTTTCCAATACGGGAAGATGGATGCAAAGATACGAAAATATCTTGAAATCAGAAAACCAGAAGGTTGCTTACGAAGGCAGATACATCATATTCTGCGTTGAATATCTTGTACAATTCTCCGATGATCGGAAATTCCTTTCCAACATCGAGAAACCTGGAGATCTCCTCATAGAAAATATTCACCGCCATCTTTCCTTCCAGAACGAGTTCGTGTGAAACATGTTCGGTAAAGAACCCTTTTCCAATAAGCAGGCCAAGAGTTCTGTTACGGCTAAGGTCATTCAGTGCGGTAAGCGTAAAATCGCCATATCCGCAATATTTAAAAATGGTCTCTTCTTTCCCGTTAAAATGGAGAAGGATCTTCCGCATTTCATTGAAAGCTTTTGTCAGGATAAGAAAACGTATATTCGGGGAATTGAAATGGGCATCTACAATCCCAAGGCAGATGGCATAAATGTTTTTCAGGATACTTAGCATCTCAACGCCCTCAATGTCATCTGAGCGGTCAATAAAAATATTTGTTCCATGGAACACCGCACTGAGGCTGTCGCCCACAGCCGGATCCACGCAACCAATGGTAAAACCGGTAGGAACCCTGTTGATGATCTCCCGTGCAAAACTGGGCCCTTTCATCGAACACAATGGGTTTGGAAAAGTTTCCTTCAGGCAATGAATGATGGTTTTGTGTTCCGACCCAAACCCTTTTGCCAGGTTAACAAGGGTTGCTGCAGCAGGAATGTGCGAACGGATACTTACCATATAATCCATTAATACTACCGAAGGAATGGCCAGAAAGATAATGTCGGAATCTTTGATCTGTTCTGTTTCCAGTGTGGCTTTTAAGGATGGATGGAGATGAAGGGTGGGAAAATACTTTGTATTCATTCCTTCCGAATTTATGGAATTTACAACCTGTTCCTCAATAGATAAAAGTAGTATCCGGTGAATTTCCGTTTCCGCAATGATGTTACCCAAAGCAGTGCCGATCGTTCCTGCGCCGATAATTGAAATATTCAAATGGTTTTTTGTCATAAGAAATTCTTCAGATCTGGAGGCATTACCTTTGCGACGATAAAATTAGAGAAAAACCGGCTCCCTTTGTGCGATCTATTTTTATTTCTCCCTTCCTCTTCTTAAATTATATATGCTGGCATTCAATTCAAATCCTATCAGCAGGCTGAAGGAATTGAAATAAATCCAAAGCAGTATCACCAGGAGTGTTCCGATAGAACCATACAGTGCATTGTACTTCGAAAAATTATCTACATAGAAATTGAATCCCAGGGTGGTTACGATGATTAGAATAGTTGCCATCGAAGATCCAGCAGAGATAAACCGGAACTGCCGCTTTTTTGCCGGGGCAAAATAAAAAATGAAGGAAGATATCTATACAACAATAAAAGATGCCAAAAAGGAAATTTCAAAAAGATGGAAAGATTTTAAATTAGCAGAAGAAGTTAATAATTATCTTAAGGGAGATGTCCCAACCTTTTTGAACAATTATCCAAAAGTTGCTCTCTTTAGGAACATAATGACGCCGAACGATGAGAGTCGCTGCGGCGGGGTTATCGTGATTTATCCAATCGAAAATGCCGCCCGCGTCAAGCACG
>JBEKST010000161.1:0-6767 GCA_049516815.1 Bacteroidales bacterium
CTGATCCCCGATGATCTTTTCGGGAAACAGGTGGACTCTCTTGCGACTCACCTTACAAAACTGTTCAAAGACAAAAAACCTTCAGAATATAAAAATCTTCTTTGGGAAGGAAGACGAAACGGTGAGCATTACCTGATGGTTCACCGTGATGTCACTTATCCGGAACTCAAGCAGATGCGCAAATTCCCGATTCTCAAACTGGGTAAATATAAAGGTGGGATGATCGTCGAATCACAATTCCAAAGAGAACTTCCTTTTAAAAACCTTGCCCGGCGTACCATCGGATATGAGAACACGGAAGCTGCACAAAAAGTTTATGTGGGGCTGGAAGGTTCTTTTAGCAAAAATCTCCAGGGCACAGGAGGGAAAAGACTGATGCGCAGGATTGGTAATGGCGCCTGGGTGCCTGTCAATATTGAAAATGAAGTTGAGCCTCAGAATGGTGACGATATCATTACGACACTGGATATTAATTTGCAGGACCTCGCAGAATCCGCCTTACGGAAGGAACTTGGTGCCGATAGCGCCGATCACGGATGCGCGATCGTGATGGAAGTTAAGACCGGTTATATCAAAGCGATCATCAATCTCGGCAAAAGCCCTAATGGCGGATATGAAGAGGTATTCAATTATGCTATTGGAGAAAGTTCGGAACCCGGATCGACGTTTAAACTGGCATCCTTTCTTGTAGGGTTGGAAGACGGGAAGATCTCCATGGACCAGCCGGTCGACCTGGGCAATGGCATCATGAATTACCATGGAAGGTCGATGACCGATGCACATAAGTTAACAGGAACCTTGTTGGCTCACCAGGTGTTTGAAAAATCCTCCAATGTAGGAACATCAAAACTGATCTATAATGCTTATTGTGATGATCCGCAGAAATACATCGACGGACTTTACCGGATGTCAATCAACCGCCCACAGAATCTCCAGATAGGTGGTGAAGGGATACCTTATATTAAGAATACAAAGAGTAAATGGTGGTCTGCCGTATCGTTACCCTGGATGGCAATCGGATATGAAGTCGCCATAACCCCTTTACAACTCCTTACCTTATATAATGCCGTCGCCAATAACGGGGTAATGGTAAAGCCGATTTTTGTCAGGGAAATCCGTAAAAACGGTCAGGTGGTTCAATCTTTTCAGCCGGTGGTTATCAATCCCCATATCTGTTCGCCGGCCACGATTGAAAAAGCTCATCTGCTCTTAGAAGAAGTTGTGGAACATGGAACCGGGACTGCTTTAAAAAACCCTTATTACAGAGTTGCCGGGAAAACCGGTACGGCTCAGGTTGCCATGAACAATAAGGGATATGGGAAGGGAACCAAAGCTATTAAATACAAAGGATCCTTTGTGGGGTATTTCCCGGCCGACCATCCCAAGTTCTCCATGATTGTGGTCATCAACAATCCTTCCAGGGGAAAATATTACGGCGGTGCGGTAGCTGCACCGGTTTTCAAAGAGATCGCCGATCGGATTTTTGCCAACCTTCATGATATCAACAATCCTCCTCCACAAGATACTACCGGGCACCTGATCCCCTATGCAAACGCAGGTGTGCAAAAGGACCTGGAAGATACCTATGCATGGCTTAACATCAAAGCAAAACCCGTGAACCCAGCGGCCCAATGGGTGATACCGGTTCCGGACAATTCATCGGTGATGCTACAGCCATTAAATCATTACCCGGGAACTATGCCGGATGTGACCGGAATGGGGGTAAAAGATGCTGTTTTTCTCCTCGAGCAAATGGGATTAAAGGTAGTGCTGAACGGGAAAGGCAATATTATCAGGCAATCGCTAAGTCCGGGGAGGATGTATATAAAAGGATCCATTGTGATGCTGGACCTGGCGATGGGAAAGGGATAATTGATAATTGACAATTGATAACTGATAATAAATAGCGAACAGTGAACAGTGAACAGCGAACATGAAACGGTTAGGTAAAATACTGGAGAAGGCAGGAGTGAAGGAGGTGTCCGGGTCAGTGGATATTGAAATTCATTCGCTGAAATTCGATTCCCGTATGGTTGAGCCCGGTTGTCTCTATTTTGCCGTGAAAGGGACGGCCTCAGATGGACATCAATTTATTCCCGATGCATTAAAGTCGGGTGCCGTTGCAGTTGTTTGCGAACAAATCCCAGAAAATCTGCAAGGAAATGCCACTTTTATTCTTGTCAATGACAGCAATTATGCAAAGGCTGTAATCGCTTCGAATTTTTACGGGAATCCCTCGTCCCACCTGAACCTGGTGGGGGTTACCGGGACCAATGGAAAAACGACGACGGTGACCCTTTTGCATCAGCTTTTTCAAAGACTCGGAACCAAAGCCGGGTTGATCTCCACAATACAGAATAAGATCCAGTACCGGATCCTGGCGACCACCCATACGACCCCTGACCCGGTTCAACTGAATGAATTGTTCGCACAGATGGTGGAAGAAGGGTGCACCCATTGTTTCATGGAAGTAAGTTCACATGCAGTGGTTCAGCACCGGATTACAGGCCTCAGTTTCCAGGGAGGCATTTTTACCAACCTGACACATGATCACATAGATTATCATAAAACTTTTGATGCCTACCTGAGGGCGAAGAAATCCTTTTTTGATGACCTGCCCGGTAGCGCATTTGCGCTTATTAATAAGGATGACAGGAACGCGAAGGTGGTGGTGCAGAATACAAAAGCGTCCATTTCCACGTATAGCATGCAATCCATGGCTGATTTCCGCTGTCGGATCCTCGAAAACCAATTCCAGGGATTGCATCTCTCAATGGATGGAACGGATTGCTGGTTCCATCTTATTGGGAGTTTCAATGCCTACAACCTGCTGGCAGTTTACGCCACTGCCGTCCTTCTTGGCGAGGAGCGACAGCAAGTACTGACCCTGCTTAGCCTTTGCGAGCCTGTTGATGGCCGGTTCAATTATATCCGGACACCGGATGCGATCATTGCTATTGTGGATTATGCGCATACTCCGGACGCTTTGCAGAATGTACTGGAAACGATCCATTCGATCCGTGCCCGGAAGGAAAAGATCATTACTGTTGTCGGGGCAGGCGGAAACCGTGATGTTGCCAAGCGACCGGTCATGGCAAAAATTGCATGCGACCTCAGCGACAGAGTGATCCTTACCTCCGATAATCCGCGTTTTGAAGAACCTGAATCCATCCTGGAGGATATGAAAAAAGGGATAGAGCAGCAGTTTGCCAATAAGGTTCTGGTAATAGTAAACCGCAAAGAAGCGATCAAAACGGCTTGTGCCCTGGCACAAGCGGGAGATATCATCCTGATAGCCGGTAAAGGCCACGAAACGTATCAGGAGATTAAAGGAGTGAGGTATCCATTCGATGATAAAATGGTTTTAAAAGAAGTATTGAAAATGGCAGTAGAATAACTCTTTAACAAGGACATAGTTATGCTGTATTATTTATTCATGTGGCTGCATGAAGCCTTTGATTTCCCCGGAGCCGGTGTATTCCAGTACATCTCGTTCAGGGCAGCATTTGCGCTTATCCTATCGCTCTTTATCTCGATGATCATCGGAAAAAGACTGATCGGGTTCCTGAGGAAAAAACAAGTAGGTGAAACCATCCGGGATCTCGGACTGGAAGGACAAACGGCCAAACAGGGAACACCTACGATGGGCGGGCTTATCATACTTGCTGCTATCCTGATTCCTACTCTTCTCCTGGCAAAACTTCATAACGTCTATGTCCTTTTGATCCTCGTTTCAACGATATGGCTTGGAACCATCGGGTTTCTGGATGACTATATCAAGGTATTCCGAAAGGATAAAAAGGGACTTGCCGGAAAATTCAAGATCATGGGCCAGATCGGGGTGGGTTTGATTGTCGGAATCACTATGCTTTTCAGCAAGGATATCGTGATCCGTGAAAAAACCAGCAGACAGGCCTATGTTCCTTCCTCCGAGATCTTAAATGTGGAAGGAAACTCGGACCGTGCAAAGATGTATACGAAAATTCCCACAAAATCCACCAAGACTACGATCCCGTTCCTTAAAAATAATGAATTCGATTATTCTGTTCTGATCTCATGGATCGGAAAGGGTTATAATAAATGGACATTCCTGGTATTTATTCCCATCATCATCTTCATAATAATTGCTGTATCAAATGGAGCAAACCTGACAGACGGACTGGACGGGCTTGCGACCGGGAGTTCGGCCATCATCGGGCTTACACTGGGAATTCTCGCTTATGTCTCCGGTAATATCGTCTTCGCCAATTACCTGAACATTATGTATATTCCAGATACCGGCGAGCTGGCAATTTATATAAGTGCATTCGTCGGAGCTTGTATCGGATTTATGTGGTACAACTCCTACCCTGCCCAGATTTTTATGGGAGATACCGGCAGCCTGGCGCTGGGCGGCATTATTGCTGTTTTTGCCATCCTGATCCGGAAAGAGATTATGATCCCGATCTTCTGCGGGATCTTTCTCGCTGAGAGCCTATCGGTGGTGATGCAGGTAGGGTACTTCAAATATACGAAACGCAGGTTCGGAGCCGGCCGTAGAATATTCCTGATGTCGCCACTACACCATCATTTCCAGATCAAAGGATACCATGAATCAAAAATTGTGATTCGGTTTTTAATTATTGGGATCATGCTGGCAGTTCTCACTATTGTAACATTAAAATTGAGGTAATATCAGTCATTCAAAGACGAACTCTATAAATCTGAAAACATGACATTAGAAACTTTGGCTTTACAAGGACATCCCGGTGTGCATAGTTCTATGGCCGCATCCATATCAGCCCGGATAAAGGAAGTCAGGAGCAATTTCATCAAGGAATGTTTTTGTGATTTCCAAAACATGGAGCACAGGATGGAATCCGTTGCAAATGT
Source organism: Bacteroidales bacterium (assembly GCA_049516815.1). Classification (GTDB taxonomy): domain Bacteria; phylum Bacteroidota; class Bacteroidia; order Bacteroidales; family FEN-979; genus FEN-979. The sequence goes on from JBEKST010000161.1 coordinate 4,873, forward strand.
TCATGGGATCGAGTTTATCAATGATTCCAGGTCAACGAATATCAATTCTACCTGGTTCACACTGGAAAGCATGTCGAAACCGGTTATCTGGATTGCCGGGGGCATAGATGCCGGCATCGATTATACCCAACTTAAACCATTGCTACGGGCCAAGGTTAAATCAATTATTTTTCTTGGAATGGATAGTTCTTATATTATTTCGTCGATATCAGACCTTGAAATCCCGTTAACGGATGCATCGACGATGGAAGAAGCCGTGGAGTTGGCCTATTTTGCTGGAATGATGGGAGATGTTATCCTTCTCTCACCGGGATGTCCCAGTTTTGATCTTTTTAAAGACTATGAAGAACGTGGAAGCACATTCAAAAAAGCGGTAAAACAACTTTAATCTTCCTGGTCATGATGAAATATTTTAAAAATGTGAAAGGAGATGTGGTGATTTGGGTCGTTGTGATCATACTTTGCATTTTCTCCTTACTTGCAGTTTACAGTTCAACGGGAACGCTGGCCTATAAGAAGCAGGGAGGGAACACTGAATATTACCTGTTCAAACATTTTGTGATCATGGGTTTCGGGATCATGCTGATGTATGCGACACATCTTGTCAAATACACGTATTTTTCGAGGATCTCCCAGATCGGCCTGATCTTAACCATCCCTTTATTATTCATCACGCTGTTCTCCGGAACCAACCTTAACGAAGCAAACCGCTGGCTTACGGTACCCATCATCAATCTTACCTTTCAAAGTTCCGATGTGGCCAAGCTTTTCTTGATTATGTACCTGGCACGTGTGTTGAGCAAAAAACAGGAGGAGATTAAGCATTTCAAATCGGGATTTTTACCAGTCATTATTCCCGCGATCTTCATATGTACATTGATCCTGCCAGCCAACTTTTCCACGGCAGCAATTTTATTTGTTACCAGCATGGTGCTGATGTTTATCGGAAGGATCTCCATGAAATATATTTTTTCAATGATAGGATTGGGTATCGTTGCTATTGTTCTTATCTTCAGTCTGGCACAAGCTGCACCCAGCCTTTTCCATCGTGGCGGAACCTGGATCAACCGGGTGGATCATTTCCTGAATAAAGATAAAGCCGATGAAGATGCGAATTACCAGGTAGAGCAGTCAAAGATTGCCATTGTTTCAGGAGGAATATTTGGGAAATCGCCGGGAAGAAGTACGCAACGGAACTTTCTGCCTCACCCCTATTCTGATTTCATTTTTGCTATCATCATGGAGGAATATGGGATTGTCGGAGGAGGATTCGTGGTGTTGCTGTATTGTATCCTTTTTTTCCGTGTTGTAAGGATCACTTCGAAATGCCAGGGAAATTTCGGGGCATTCCTTGCGATCGGGATCGGTTTCAGCCTGGTATTCCAGGCCATGATCAATATGGCAGTAGCCGTTCATCTGTTCCCGGTTACGGGACAAACATTGCCACTAATCAGCATGGGAGGAACCTCGATCTGGTTTACCTGTATCTCTATCGGGATCATTTTGAGTGTGAGCAGGAGAATTGATATTGAAACCAAGGATGGAACTGAAGTTGAAATTCTGAGTGAAGGGAACCCGGTTCCTGTAACCAGCTAATAAAAAATTCTAAAAGATGACCCGGATCATCATCAGCGGAGGAGGAACAGGAGGACATATCTTTCCTGCTCTTGCCATTGCCAATGCCCTCAAAGTACTTGACCCCGGTTTGGAGATCTTGTTCATCGGTGCAAAAGGCAAAATGGAAATGGAAAAAGTGCCTGCTGCAGGATACAAGATCCGGGGTTTATGGATAAGCGGCCTTCAGCGCCGGGGTACTTTGAAAAACCTCAGTTTTCCGTTAAAGGTCATCTCCAGCTTGATCCAGGCTGACCGGATACTTGCGAAATTCAAACCGG
>JBEKST010000162.1:0-6756 GCA_049516815.1 Bacteroidales bacterium
CTCAGTCCATCGATACAACCACTCAACAGCTTTCCGCTGATGAATTCATTGAAACGGGAGATCACAATGCCAAAACGCAATCCTTTGGCATCCAGTTTACCTTCAATTGTTCTCATTGTTTTTTTTATTTGGTCTGATACTACATTTTCATCTATGCATTATGTGGGGTCTCTTCATTAAAAGAAAGCATATGCCCCATTTTTTCTTTTTTAGTTTTCAGATAGCGGATGTTCATTACGTTCGATTTGACCTGGATCGGCACACGTTCTATGATCTCCATCCCAAAGCCTTCGATGCCGGATACTTTTTTCGGGTTATTGGTCAGTAACCGGATTTTTTTGATTCCAAGATCGGCAAGGATCTCGGCTCCGATCCCATAGTCCCGCAAATCGGCTGCAAAACCCAGTGCTTTGTTGGCCTCTACGGTATCCATGCCTCCATCCTGGAGGTTATAGGCACGCATTTTATTTACAAACCCGATCCCCCTTCCCTCTTGTCGCATATAAAGAAAAACACCCCTGCCCTTTTTGGCGATCAGTTTCATGGCATCGTTGAGCTGTTCGCCGCAGTCGCAACGCAGCGATCCGAAAACATCCCCGGTCAGGCATTCGGAGTGAACCCTCACAAGTACGGGCTCTCCATCTGAGATATCCCCTTTTACCAGGGCCAGATGATTTTCATGGGTGATTTTACTGACATAACTGTATGCTTTGAATTCGCCAAACCGTGTAGGCATATTTACAACCGTCACCCGTTCAATGAGCGATTCGGTCTTCCGGCGGTAGATGATCAGGTCAGCAATGGTGATGATCTTGAGGTGATGTTTTTTGATATAATCCATCAACTGCGGTACACGTGCCATAGTTCCATCGTCATTCATGATCTCACAGATAACACCTGCGGGATAGAGTCCGGCCATTTTTGCCAGGTCGACAGAAGCCTCCGTATGCCCAGCCCTTACAAGAACTCCGCCTTCCCGGTATTCGATAGGGAAGATATGGCCGGGACGGGTAAAATCTTTCACTTTGGCCCCCGGATCCAGCACTTTACGGATCGTAAGCGCCCGTTCCTGTGCCGAGATCCCCGTTGTGCATTCTGATGCATCGATAGAAACGGTGAAGGCAGTACGGTTAGGGTCGGTATTTTTCACCACCATGCGTTCGACATTCAATTCTTCCAGCCGCTCACGTATGATGGGCAGACAGATCAGCCCGCCTGCATGTTTTGCCATAAAATTGACAATGGATGGCGTTACCTTCTCAGCGGCGATCACCAGGTCGCCTTCATTTTCACGGTCTTCATCATCCACAACCACCACCATCTTTCCTTTTCGGATATCTTCAATAGCTTCTTCGATCGTGTTGAATTTAAATTTTGTCATTAAATTTAGTATTGAGTGTTAAGTGTTAAGTATTAACAATTTTCAATCTTCGAACTTCAATTATCAATTGTCAATTGTCAATTATCAATTAAATAAACCCATTCTGCGCCAGGAAATCGATATCGATCTTCCCCTTTCCGGATGATCCCAGTTTTTCGACATATTTCCCGATAATATCACATTCTATATTCACTGCATCGCCTGTTTTTTTTGTGAGTATCGTTGTTTCGGCCTGTGTATGGGGAATCACCGATACTTCAAATTCATAGCGATCCACTTTAACTATTGTCAGGCTGATGCCATCAATGGCAACGGATCCTTTTTCCACGATGTACTGCAAGATCGGCTCCTCCGCAGTAATGGATAACCAGACCGCATTTTCATTTTTCCGGATCCTGGCGAGGATCCCGGTTCCGTCGATATGCCCATTTACAATATGCCCTCCCAGCCGGTCGGAAAGACGTAATGCCCGTTCAAGGTTGACACTGTTCCCGGGTTTCAGTTTCCCGAATGTGGAGCGAAGCATGGTTTCAGGCATTACATCCACCGTGAAAGACGTGGGCGAAAATTCAGTTACTGTAAGGCATACCCCATCGGTATTGATGCTGTCGCCGATTTTCAGGCCTTCAAGGACTTTTGCTGCAGAGATGACGATCCGGGCGGATTTTCCTCCTGCGTGTATACTCTTAATGACACCTTTTTCCTCAATAATTCCTGTAAACATAAAAGTTTAAAGATTAAAACTATTTTGCTTTTTTTTTCACCACAATAGACACATTAGAGCACATTAGTTAAAATGAAATCTAAACTCTATTGTGATCTATTGTGCCTAATGTGGTATACTTTTATAATTTTCATTCCGGATATATCCTTCGATCAAAATATCGGTTCCGATCTTCCTGTAATTCCAGTTCTCTACTATAATTGCATCCTCCAACGAGGATAACCCCTTTCCTCCAACCGGTGAAGGAGCATTTGCTCCTCCAATGATCTTTGGTGCAATGAAGGATACTACTTTGTCAACGATCCCATTCATCAGCGCCGAGAAGGCGATCGTACTGCCGCCTTCCAGCAGAACACTATCGATGCCCATTTTCCCTAATGAAAACATAAGGGAACCCAGATCTACCTTTCCCTCTTTCTGCGGGCAGACTAAAACCTGTGCACCCAACCGTTCCAGATCATGTTTTTTCGTTATTTCAATTTTATCGGTGGTGGCAAGGATGACCAGTTGGGGGTTCATCTTCAAAACTTTTGCTTCCAATGGAATTTTCCCGGTGGAATCAACGATGACCTTCAATGGATCTTTGCTCTTTTTCTGGATTCTCCGGGTATTGAGCAAAGGGTCGTCATACAGCACCGTGTTGATCCCAATCATAATAGCGCTATATTGCTGACGGAGTTCATGGACCTGTTCTCGCGAATCCTCACCGGAGATCCACCGTGATGCATTTTCCACGGTGGCGATCTTCCCATCGAGCGTCATGGCTGTTTTCAGCGTACAAAAAGGCTTCCCGGTGACAATATATTTTACAAACTGCTCATTCATTTTCAAAACGGCTGCTTCTTCAATGCCGGTCTTTATTTCTATTCCTGCATCAGCAAGGATATTCAAGCCTTTTCCGTTCACAAGGGGATTGGGGTCTTTCATCCCTACTACAACTTTCCTTATCCCTTTCCCTATGATAGTGCCGGTACATGGGGGTGTTTTCCCCTGATGTGAACAGGGTTCCATGGTAACATACAAGGTTGCATCTTTCAGGCTTTCTTTTGCATTTTCAATGGCATTGATCTCTGCGTGTGGTCCTCCGAAATATGCATGATAACCTTCCCCGATGATACGACTGTTCTTAACAATAACAGCGCCTACCAAAGGATTTGGGTTCACCCATCCCATCCCTCTTTTTGCAAGGGTTATTGCGCGTCTGATGTATTTCTGATCTTCTTCCATTGAATATAAAAAAAATACCCTGAAGAATATATCTCCAGGGTTATGTTATTTTAAAACTGAAATATCACCAATTTTAAAATAATGTTCTTCTTTCATCCAGACTTTAACTGTCGGTTCCGGAATTTCACCGGGTCCACCTGTTTTCGTTTGAAAAAGGTTCGCGGACTGTACCGCCGATCGGGAATTTCACCCTGCCCTGAAGAAATTATTCGTAAAAAATGTTCCGTTTAAAAACATTGTAAACGGACTACAAAGATACAATTATTTTTAAAATTGTTAATTTATTCACAGTTATTTTAATTTTTACAATGTTGAAAGGCCTTATCCCTTATAAAATTTAAGAACATATAAAAAATAAGCTGCTTGAAACAAGCAGCTTATTTTTTGTTTGTCATTCCATCTCATTACGAGGAATGATGATCGTAGAAATTATTGTAGCACCAGTTTATTCGTTGTGGAGTGCTGGTCGGTGAGAACTTTAACAAAATAGGTTCCTTTCGGGTATCCTGCCAGGTTGATCTCTTTAGTCAGGTTGTTGGTGGAGGCGTTTCCGTTTTCACTGTAGATCTCCTTTCCGGCGAGATCAGTAATAGTGATCCTGGCTTCTGCATTTCTGATCCCGTGAACTACGAGCGTGAAAAGTCCATTTGTGGGATTGGGTGAAATGGTAGTTCCGAAAACATCGGATGAATTATCGCTAATTCCTGCAGGAAATGTAAGAGTGATATGAACAACATCTGTTGCAGTATCCGTACATGGTACATTGGGATATGCCTGTAAAGTAAGATCAACCCCGCCGTTATTTCTATCAACCGGTCCGGGATAATATAAGCTGGTAAGCACGGTGTCAATGTTGAAATATCCGTCACCAGATGTCAGCCATTTAACGGAACTATAGGATGAAGCCGTTCCGGATACAATAAACAAAGGTACTGTGTTCGCATAGGTAGTATCGGGGCCGGCATAGGCAGCAGGTGGGCTGGTGACAGTTACCGTGGTTGTATCCGTTTTGGTAATGGTTCCGTCGTTCACTGCTACAATATATTTCGTAGTAATTGTCGGCGTTACCAATGGATTTTGTTGAGTGGATGTATCTCCTTGTGGTATCGAAGTCCAGGAATAAGTATAAGTTCCTGATCCGCCTGTAACAATAACATTTAGCTGGGATTGTTGTCCAGAACAAATTGTTGAAGGAGTAGCAGTCGCATGAATGTTTAAAATATCAGCAAAACTGAATGATGCAATCCTGGTTTTCCAGTTAGCTCCAGCGGTTGATTGGTAATATTCCTGTGTATACCAGAATTTGCCGAACACGGTGGGATCTGCAACCATGGCGCTGTAATCACCCCAGCGACCGGAATTATCCGTCTGGGAACCTCCCCCGTTATAGATACCTCTTTCGGCAATCGTCATGACACCCAGCGGATCGCAGCTCATACGTCCGGTATAACGGATTGAAGGAAACATTGTCGAACTGGAAATGGAATAACCAAGGGCAATGTTCCCTGCTGTATCCATTGCAATACTTCCCATCCAGCGATAATTTGAATCCGGAGCGTAAGTGCCTTCCTGGTAAAGACTACAACCTGATCCGCTATTCCGCAATTCCATCCATCGTATTCCAGAATGTACTGGTGCGTCAAGTTTCACCGTTGTGTTTAAAAGCATTGACCAGTGGTCTGAAAATTTCCTGAATGGCATACGATGCATAATAAATTTCCTGGAAAAAGCATCTACTCCTACGCTTGTTCCTTTTTGAGGAATGTCATGCCATGTCCAACCCCATGATGAAAATGGAGAAATTGGAATGGTAGCAGCCAGGTTTAATGTCGAATTGGTAGTAGTGTCCCAATCTGTATGAAACTCATAAAGCTTGATACTGGCTGAACTTCCATTGGTCAATAAACAAATAGGGCAGGGTGTCCCGTCAGGAGGAAAATCGCTGTCGCAATCGGCTGCAAGGTTACCTTCACTTGGAAGATTAAACATGATCATTGTGGGTGCCGGATCGCCTGCAATCATTTTTGTCCTTTCCATTGCTACTACCGCAGGCACTATACCACCCCCATTTCCTCGCCGGATCGTCATATAATAAGCATCACCCCATCCGGCAAGCTTAGGGTAATCAGGTATTTCATCCGAAAAAGTAAATTGGTAACGGTACCAGGAACCGGTAGGATCACCAGTTTGTGAAATTGCAACCATCTCGTAACTTGGTGGATTGGGATAATTAGGAAGTGAAAACTGGCTAAAAAGCCACCTGTCTGCATTTTGATCATAAAGAACGATCCCATCTCCGTCATTACTATTATTAGGCATACCGGAAAAAATCGAGCTGTTATTCAAAGGGCCAATCAATTTATTCCCATTTTTATCGTAGATGGCAAATCTTACGTTAACCTCCTGAAAATAATTATTGGGGCCGACATCACCATCTGTATCAGGAGGAAGATATATTGTCATTGGAATACCTTCGTAATTCTGGATTGTTGTGTCGGCCTGGGTTTTTCCGAAAAAGTTTTGTCTGATTGGGTCCTTGACGAATGCATTTGTAAAACTGCTGTCACTCGAATGTACGTTTGATTTGTTTATAACAATCCCCTCTTTCCATGTCTTATCAACCTTGACATTGGGATTTTGCACAATATCCCGCAAGGGAGGGGAAACATCAAAATAGCTGGCTTTAATGATGATGGGTTTCCCCATATTGGTCTTTGTATTCTGCGCCTGACTTGTATTTACAAGAAACAAGAAACCGATAAAAAGGTAAAGGATTTTTTTCATGTGATCTGCTTAAAATATTTGTCGCAAAGTTAATTGTTTTTTTAAATCCTTCCGATGTTTTTAAAGATTTTTAATTTTAATCCAGGATAACTGGTATTGAAACAAATCCGTTCAAAGAACTTTTCCGGGCTATATCTTTTTTTAAGGTGCTGGGATTAATCGTTCAACACATTCAGACGAAAGCTCTGAAAGAGCTTAATCTGAATAACCATGAGCATCGCTCATGGATATGATAATGATCGTGCTAACAGCCCCGTAGGGGTTGAATCACATCCCTATGGGAAATACTTTTCATTCACCTCGATCCCTTGTTCTTTAAGTAATCTTCTTAACTCATCTTGAAAAGATATATGTTTATGATGTTCTTGTTGATTTTTAATGTAGTCAGCAATCTTCTCCTTATCCTTCCATCCATAGGTCAGTGCCGCATATCCATCAGCCCATCCTTTAAAGTCAGAGAATTTTCCTGATTGTTTTAACCAAATCGATGATGATGTTTTAATGTCTCTCATATAATCAGCCAAAGCGATTGTTGGGTGCAAATCGCACAAAATATGCAGGTGATCTTCCATGCCATTAATCCGGTAAAGAAAACAGTTTTTATTTCTTATAAACCCCATCAAATAGGCATAAAGTTCTC
>JBEKST010000163.1:0-6714 GCA_049516815.1 Bacteroidales bacterium
TATGCTGCCCGGTTTTCCGCCAAGGAAGCGTTTATGAAAGCCATTGGCACCGGGTGGAGGTTCGGGATCCGGTTTGCAGATATCGAGGTGTACCATGATGAATTTGGTAAACCCCTGATCCGGCTTCATGGGAAAGCGGAAGAACTGGGTAAGATCGAAGGAATTTCAAAAATTCATGTATCTTTATCGCATGTAAAAGAGATCGCTACTGCAGTCGTGATCGTGGAGAATGGAGAATAGAGAATGGAGAATGGAGTTATGTGAACTAAGTTTAAACAACCAACCTGACCATACGAGTATTAACTAAACAATAAAATTTCACTATGCCGAATATCGGATCTTATGACGAGAGAGTAAAAAATTTCAATTGGAAAATTGCAGAGCAGGAACTGGATTATAAACCCGGGAATGTCATCAACATTGGCTGGTACTGTTCTGACCGTATTTGCCGGATGGGGAAAGCTGACAAACTGGGACTGATCTGGGAAGGACCTGGAGGTGTCGAAAAGAAATACACATACAACGACATTCGTCTTGCCACTAATACTATCGGTCAATTCCTGAGGGACCTCGGGATCAAGCCGGAAGACCGTGTTTGTTTGTTCATGGATAAAATTCCCGAGCTATACCTTGGTTTTCTCGGTATCCTGAAGACCGGCGCCATCGCACAACCTTTGTTCTCTGCCTTTGGAGACGAATCCCTTTTTATCCGGCTCGAGAATGCTCAGACCCGGGCCATCATCACACAGAAAAAACATGCTCCCAAGGTGCGTAAGATCATCGAAAAAATGCCCTGGCTGGAATATCTGATCATCGTGGATCAGGATCCTGCCAAGCCTTTGCAGCACAGGGAGGTGGCATTAAACCTGGAAGGATTGCCGAAAGTCGAAACATTTGAGATTTATCCAACCTATGCAGAATCTCCTTCCGTTCTTCATTATACTTCAGGGACTACCGGTCAGCCGAAAGGTGTTAAGCACGTTCATTATTCACTGATCTCACAATACCTTACTTCGAAATGGGTGCTCGATTTTCAGGATGATGATATCTACTGGTGTACTGCAGACCCGGGTTGGGTGACCGGAACTTCATATGGAATTATCGGCGCCTTCAGCAACGGGGTAACACAATGTGTGCTTGATTCCGGGTTTTCTGCCGAGAGTTGGTACAAGTTTATCGAGAAGCACCGCATCACGATGTGGTACTCTGCGCCTACAGCCATTCGTTCATTGATGAAAGCAGGGGATGAAATCATCAAAAAGTTCGATCTTTCCAGCCTGCGTCACCTGGCAAGTGTGGGGGAACCCTTGAATTCGGAAGCCGTGATCTGGTCGGAAAAAGTTTTCGGGAAACCGTTTCTTGATACCTATTGGCAGACTGAAACTGGTTCGATCATGATTTCCAATTACCCTGGAATGAAAATCAAACCTGGTTCAATGGGCAAGCCTTTCCCCGGCATCACTGCTACCGTGGTGAATGCCGATACCTTTGAACCCTTTAGCGAAACAGGGAAGATCGGGCTTATTGCAATCAAACCCGGATGGCCTTCCATGATGCGGATGTACTGGAACAATGAAGAAACTTATAAGAATAAATTCAAGAATGGCTGGTACCTTCCCGGCGATCGTTCCAGTATCGACAATGAAGGTTATTTCTGGTTTGTTGGCCGCGACGATGACGTGATCAATACCGGCGGTCACCTGGTCAGCCCGTTTGAAGTGGAATCAGCCTTGCTGGAACATCCTGCCGTGGCAGAATCTGCAGTTGTGGCAAAACCGGATTTCGTAAACATGGAAGTTGTAAAAGCCTTCGTTACCCTGAAACCTGGTTTTATCGCCAGCAAGGACCTGGATCTTGATATCATGAACTTCGTCAGGAAAAAACTCTCGCCCTTAGCTATGCCGCAGGAGATCGAGTTCGTTGATTCATTGCCCAAAACAAGAAGTGGGAAAATCATGCGAAGAATCCTTCATGCAAAAGAATGGGGAGAGGAAATCGGTGACACTTCGACACTTGAGAACGACTAATAAATAGCGAAATGGCGAAAAGCGAAATAGCGAAAACAAGATTGTAAGATAGAAATCCCATTATAAACCATTAAAACAGGAGAATAGACCATGGAAGACATGAAAGAAATAATAAAAGCTTACGTCATCAAAGAATACGTAGAAGATGACAGTGAAGTAACTTACGATACCCCCCTGATATCTGGCGGTATCGTTGATTCTTTTTCGATGGTATCCCTCAAACGGTTCCTCGAAAACAAATACAAGATCTCCATTCCCGATGATAAGGCAACTCCGGAAGCTTTCGATTCGGTTAACAAGATCTGTTCATTAGTCAGTGAATATTTAAAATAACGGAGGTAACCTATGGCATACAGCAACAAAGTACGTGGAACATATCAGGAAATCCTGACCGGGATGAAAGATGCTGGTCTTTTAAAAGTTGAACGTTACATTCATTCTGCCCAGGCTGCGGATATTGTAGTGGAGTTTCCAGCCGGGGCTCCCCTGAAAAAAGTGATCAACATTTGTTCAAACAACTACCTCGGCTTATCCAGTCACCCGGAAGTTGTGAAGGCGGCTCATGCCGGCCTTGATTCTCATGGATATGGCATGTCTTCTGTTCGTTTTATCTGCGGAACACAAGATATTCACAGGCAACTTGAGAACATGGTTACGAAATTTCTTGGCACTGAGGATACTATTCTTTTCCCTTCCTGTATGGATGCCAATGGCGGTGTTTTTGAAGCCGTTTTGACTAAGGATGATGTGATGATCTCCGACCGTCTCGTTCATGCTTCTATTGTCGACGGGATCCGTCTTTGCAGCGCCATGCATGATACTTACAAACATTCCGACATGACTCATTTGGAAGAAAAACTTCAACTCCATAATGACAAGCGCCTGAAAATGGTCATCACTGATGGTGTGTTCTCCATGGATGGCGATACGGCCAAGCTGGATCAGATGGCCAACCTCTGTGATAAATACGATGCATTATTGTTTTGCGATGATTCGCATGCCAGCGGATTCATTGGCAAAACCGGCCGCGGAACCCACGAAAAATGCGGAGTCATGGGACGCATGGATATCATCACCACCACCTTCGGAAAAGGCTTAGGCGGAGCATCCGGCGGTTGTGTTTCCGGACGGAAAGAACTCGTTGAAATGTGCCGCCAGAAAGCCCGTCCGTACCTTTTCTCCAATACTATTGCGCCTCCTGTCGTTGCCGGCGTGATTAAAGTCCTGGAGATTCTTTCTGCTACCACCGAACGCCGCGATAAACTAGAAAAGAATACCGAATTCTGGCGTAAGGGCCTCATCGATATTGGTCTAATCATCAAAGAAAGCGATACACCCATTGTGCCGGTGATGTTGTTCAATGCCAAGCTTTCACAGGACGTTTCCCGCGACCTCTATGAAGAAGGTATTTATGCCATCGGGTTCTTCTTCCCGGTTGTACCCCAGGGTCAGGCCAGGATCCGTACCCAGATCTCTGCAGGCCATGAAATCCATCATCTTCAAAAAGCGCTCGATGCTTTCAGGAAAGTTGGGAAAAAGTACAACATCCTCGGAAAATCGAAGCAGGAAATCATTGAGATGTATGGGATGTAAATTAAATGGCGAAACCTGCCTCCCGGTAGGCAGGTGGCGAAAAAAAACTATTCGCCACCTTCTGATGCCTAATGCCTATTGTTATAATTTAATTAATTAAAGTTACTCCGTTTATCAAACCAATTGATAATTCATATTCTTTGAAAATGAAAATAATCTTTATTTCAATTTTTTTTCTGCTATCTTCTCACCTTGTTTTCTCACAGGATCTGGCAAAACCATATAATATCAATGCTGATGCCAGGGCCGACCTTCAAAAAGCCATCCTGGCGGCAAACGCCCAGAATAAACACGTGCTGATCCAGATTGGAGGAAACTGGTGCTCCTGGTGTCTCCGGTTTCATGCCATGGCTATCAGTGCAAAGAAAGTAGATTCACTGATCCGGGCTGATTATATTTACCTTATGATCAATTACAGTAAGGAAAACAAGAATATGGATATGATGAAGCGACTGGAATATCCCAATCGTTTCGGATTTCCTGTTTTCGTTGTTCTCGATGGAAAAGGGAAGCGGCTTCATACCCAGGATTCAGGATTACTGGAACATGCTACGGTTAAAGGATACGATACCACAAAAGTCGTTACCTTTCTGAAGCAATGGAATGTGAGGGCGTTGGACCCGACGACGTATACTGAAAAATAGGTGTTGGGTATCATGAATATTCACAACCTTGATCCGATCTTCAACCCTCAGCGGATTGCCTTGATAGGTGTCACGACCAATCCCAACAGTGTTAGCAGTAAAGTTTTGATCAACCTTGTTAGCGGAGGTTTCAGGGGTGTGGTTTATCCTGTTAACGCCGACCATGAAGCAGTGATGGGAATTCCCTGCTATCCCGATATAAAAAGTCTGCCCAAAGTGCCTGATCTGGGAATCATCTGCACCCCGGTTAATAAAGTGGCCAGTATTGTCGATGAATGCGGGGAAATGGGTATTCCGGGCCTGATCATAATCTCCGCAGGGTTCCAGGAGATCGGGGAAGAAGGAAAAAAACTAGAGACAGAGATCCGCACCCTGATAAAAAAGTATAAAGGAATGCGGATCATTGGACCGAATTGTCTAGGGGTGATTGTACCTTCACTGAAACTCAATGCCAGTTTTGCGGCAGCCATGCCCAGTCCAGGTAATATTGCTTTTATTTCCCAGTCAGGGGCATTGTGTACCTCTGTACTCGACTGGGCTATGGAAGGGAAGATCGGTTTTAGCCAGTTTGTCTCAATCGGAAATAGTTTAGACGTAGAATTTGGCGATTTGATTGATTATTTCGGAGAAGATGAGAATACCCATTGCATCATCCTTTACATGGAATCCATAACAAATGCCAGGAAATTCATGACGGCTGCCCGTGCCTTTGCGCGCAAAAAACCTATAATCGTTTACAAAGCAGGACGTTTTCCAGAGTCTGCACAGGTTGCAGCGTCCCATACCGGGGCAATGGCTTCGGAAGATGCGGTGTATGATGCTGCCTTTCAGCGGGCAGGATTGGCCAGGGTTTACGAAATAGGCGATATATTCAGCGTAGCGGAACTGATCGGAAGAAACAAATTTCCCAGCGGTCCTCGCTTAGGAATCATTACTAATGCCGGCGGACCGGGCGTTATGGCCACCGATGCTCTTATTGCTTCAAACGGTGTTCTTTCGGAACTATCGAAGGAAACCATCGCAAAGCTGAATGAAAACCTCCCGGCTTACTGGTCGCATAGAAACCCGGTGGATGTATTAGGAGATGCCCGTGCAAAACGAGTTGCCAAAGCCACCCAAATCGTTCTGGAGGATCCGAATACAGATGCCGTCCTGGTAATCCTAACCCCACAGGCAATGACCAACCCGAATGCCACTGCAAAAGAGATCAGCGCCTTGGTTGGTTTGACCAACAAGCCAATCCTGGCTGCCTGGCTGGGAGGAAAGAGCATGCATGAAGCCGATGATATCCTGGTCGAGGCCGGTATCCCTTCCTATAAAACACCAGAACAGGCTATCCAGGCTTTTATGACTATGGTTTCCTATTCACGAAACCTGGAAATTCTGTATGAAACCCCGCGGGATGTACCGGTTGAGTTTATAGTCGATCGTGTCAAACTTCGTAGTGAATTTGAACAGATCATCAGAAAAAGTGAAGCGGTATTATCGGAAGAAATTTCAAAGACAATACTGGAATCCTATGGTATTGCGACCACTAAGCCTTATAAATCTTCTTCAGCCAAAGAAGCGGTCAGTATTGCGACAAATATAGGGTACCCGGTGGTGATGAAAATAGATTCTCCTGATATCACGCATAAATCAGATGTCGGCGGTGTCATGCTGAATATCTCTGATCATCAGCAGGTAAAAAAAGCATTCAGACAAATAACGGAGGCTGCCGTGATCCATCAGCCATCGGCACGAATCGAAGGCGTAACTGTGCAACGTATGTTTTCTTCCAAAGATGCAGTTGAACTGATCCTTGGCATTAAAAAAGATAAAGTTTTCGGAACGGTCCTGATGGTGGGAATGGGCGGGGTTACAGCCGAGCTATTTGGCGATAAAGTGTTGGGATTTCCTCCACTCAATGAGAGCCTTGCAAGACGAATGCTGGAGTCCCTGAAAATCTATCCTTTGCTCAAGGGATACAGGGGAAGCAAGCCTAAAAACACCGATCAGCTGATCCAGGTCCTTATCCGGCTTTCGTATCTTGCCGCCGACTACCCGGAGATCCTTGAACTTGATATTAATCCTCTGCTGATAACCTCTGCAGAGGTCATTGCCTTAGATGGCAGGATCATTATCGACCCGGGAACAGTACGCCAGGAAAATCATCCCTATGCCCATCTTGCCATGCTTCCTTATCCTGAAAAGCTGGTTAAGCCAATCACGCTGGAAGATGGAACAAATTTGTTGCTGAGGGCAATCAAACCTGAGGATGAGCCCCTGTGGCTCTCGATGATCGGGCGATGTTCGAAAGATTCGCTCTATTCACGATTCCGGTATTTTTTCCACTGGCAATCACACGAAGCTGCTACTCGGTTCTGTTATAACGATTATGACCGTGAGATCGCCATTGTTGCCGAGATGAATGAAGGTGATTCCAAAAAATTACTGGGTGTAGGCCGGCT
>JBEKST010000164.1:0-6706 GCA_049516815.1 Bacteroidales bacterium
AGATACTCCTGCTGATTGTATTTTTCACACCGATTGCAATCAACATGACCTATCCCCAATTCGGATTGGGGATATCGCTCCCCACCGAGCCACTAATGGCAGGTGTACTGGCATTGTTCATTATAAAGATTTTTTCTTCAAACAACTACGACCGGAAGATCCTTAACCACCCGCTGACCATTCTTATTATCCTTAGCCTCGGATGGATGTTCATTACCAGCCTTACCAGCCAGATCCCTATTGTTTCCATAAAAGCGCTGACGGCAAGGTGTTGGTTCGTTGTTCCTTTTTATTTTGTTGGGATTCTGCTGTTCAGGAAGATAGAGAATATCCGCTCATTTATCTGGCTTTATGCCATTCCCTTGGTCGCAGTGATCATCTACACGACCTATAACCATTATTTATGGAGATTTTCCGAACAATCGGGTCATTGGGTGATGGAACCATTCTATAATGATCATACTGCGTACGGCGCCATCCTGGCATTTTTCATCCCCGTATTTGCCGGTTTCTCTTTTACAAAAACCTATTCAAAAACTCTCCGGTTTTTCTCATTGCTCGTGCTGGCATTCCTCATCATGGCCCTGATCCTTTCCTTTAGCCGGGCCGCCTGGGTTAGCCTTGCATTTGCTGTTTTAGTTTACTTAGTCATTGCCTTGAAGATAAAACTAAAGTGGATCCTGCTTACCTTCGGTATTCTGCTCAGCATTTTCTTCCTTTTTCAAAACGACATTTGGGAAAAACTTGAAAAAAACAAACAGGGGACTTCTGCCAACTTCCTTGAACATGTACAATCTATTTCAAATGTTACGACAGATGATTCAAACCTGGAGCGTCTGAACCGCTGGGCATCTGCCCTTCGTATGTTCCGGGAACGTCCGGTACTGGGTTTCGGACCGGGAACTTACCAGTTTGAATATGCTCCTTTCCAGCGATACAGCGAGAAAACCAGGATCAGTACAAATGCCGGTGATAAAGGGAATGCCCATAGTGAATACATCGGTCCACTTGCGGAATCCGGAGTGCTGGGAATGTTCTGGGTTATAAGTATCCTTGTCTTTGTTATTCTAACCGGATTACGGGTTTATAAGAAAACTGATTCGAAGGAGATCAGGATGCTGAGCCTATCGGTTTTGCTGGGGTTGATCACTTATTACTTCCATGGAACCATGAATGATTTCCTCGACACGGATAAAGCTTCTGTGCCCTTCTGGGGATTCATTGCCATCCTGGTGGCACTCGACTTGTACTACCTGCCGAAGGAGAAACCACAGGCCGATACGCGTGACGCGTAACGCGTTACGCGTTCCGATTTATTATTTCAGTTTCTGAATGATATCAGGCAACATCTTCAAAGCTGCGACTTCACGCCATTTTTTCCGGGCTTCAATTGCTGGCACACCCCAATAAGTTTTACCTCCCTTAAGAGACTTCTCGGTTCCGGAACCGGCAAGAAGAATAGCGCCTTTTCCGATCACAAGGTCTTTGTTGATAAGTACGCTGGCCCAAAGAATAACATCATCCTCAATTCTTGATACTCCTGCAATGGCGCAAAATGCTCCGATGAGGCAATTTCTTCCGATATAAGTATCATGGCCAACCTGGACATGGTTATCAAACTTTGTTCCGAAGGAAATAATGGTATCACCCGACACACCTTTGTCGATAGTGGTCAAAGCGCCTACCTCCACATTGTCTTCCAGTATGACCCGGCCACAGGATTCAAGTTTTTTATAACCTTCGGGCCGGCGTTGAAAATAATAGGCATCTGCTCCGATCACAGCACCGGAATGAATGATAACATTGTTGCCGATGATACAATGATCATAAATGCTGGAATTGGCATGAATGATGCAATTCTTTCCGATCATGACATGATTTCCAATAAAAGCACCGGGTTGGATAATGGTACCTTCGCCGATCTCGGCAGAAGGACTGATGGCAGATACAGCCTTTTGAAAAGGACAGAATGTTGTTACCAGGAAAATATAATCATCAAAGGGATGATCAGAGATTATCAATGCTTTGCCTGAAGGCGGATCGATGTCCTTATTGATCAGGATCGTATTAGCTTTTGACTTTAATGCCTTGTCGTAATATTTAGGATGGTCGACAAAAGTAAGGTCACCAGGTTCGACCATATGGATTTCATTGATCCCGGAAACGATAAAATCCGGGTCACCCACAAAACGTGCATGAATCAGGCCGGCAATTTCTTTAAGTGTCTGAGGGGAATCAAATTTCATCGTCAGTAATTTGAAATAATGTTAATCCAAACTTCCCGTTTTTCATCCGGCATCCAAAATCAGTACCCTATTCCTTCACCCTTTCGGAATAATCACCCGTGCGTGTATCCACCCTGATTAATTCTCCTGTCTCGATGAAAAGAGGGATCCTTACTGTTGCTCCGGTTTCAACCGTAGCGCTTTTCATGGAGTTTGTCGCAGTGTTACCTTTCATACCGGGTTCGGTATAGGTCACTCTCAGCACTACATACGTCGGAAGCTCGCAGGTAAGCGGGGTTTCCGTATCGACATGGAACAGAATCTCAACTTCCTGGCCTTCCTTGAGGAACGCTGGAGCGTTGATCATCTCTGAGGGAATAAATGTCTGCTCAAAGGATTCTGTATTCATAAAATGATAACCGGAATCGTCCTTGTACAGGTATTGATATTTTCTTCTTTCAACTCTTGCCACATTGATCCTGACGCCGGAATCAAAAGTATTGGGGATAACTCTGCCGGTCCTGAGGTTTTTGAGTTTTGTACGAATGAATGCCGGTCCCTTGCCCGGTTTCACATGCTGAAATTCTACAATTGAAAAAAGATCATTATTGTATTCAATTACTAAGCCATTTCTGATATCAGCGGTTGTTGCCATAAAACTTTTATTGATAATGAAATAATCGGGGTGCAAAATTAGGCATTTTTTTGAATCTGCAATCTGCTTTCAGTCTTATTTAATCCAGAAAAGAGTGTAGAAAAACGCATAACCGAACATTACTTGTTTTCAGGGCGCCCTCTGCGGTTTATAGTCTTCGATAAATAATTTTTCCTTGCAGAATACAGTTTCCTGCTGCTGAAGGTTGGAACAGACGAAGATAATCCTGTTTTTTGCCATTTCACTGACCAGCTGTAGATACCATTCCGTACCGGCCTTGTCGAGGTTCATTGCAGGTTCATCCAGCAACACAACAGAAACATCACTGAACAATGCAAGAACCAGCTTGACCCGTTGTTTCATGCCGGAAGAAAAGAACCGGATCGATTTCCTGCCGGGATCCTTAAATCCGATCCTGTCGATGATTCCAGGGATGCTATATCCCGGAACCAGGGACTTAAAAAAGAAATGAAAATCCAGCATCTCCCGTAAAGTAAATTCCTCGATCAGTTCCTGGTATGGCGCTACAATGGTAAGGTATTGAAAGATCTTTTCCACGGGAATTTCCTGTCCGCCTTTGCTGTAGTTAACTTTCCCCGATGAAGGATTTATATTTCCTGCGATGACTTGCAACAGGGTTGATTTTCCTGAGCCATTTCTTCCAAGGATCGCATAGGCGTGATCTTTCTCAAAGGAATAGCTGAGTTCCCGGAATATCCATTCGGTGTTATACTTTTTGCCGATAACAGTCAGGATAATTTTCACACGAGAATAATGATTTCGGCATGAGAAACCTGCCGATATCGTTTATTTTTCACGAATTTTAGAATAACCTTTCATAATCCCGCGACTGGAATTGGCAATAAATGAAAGAATTTCATCGCGTTCAGGTGTAGCTTCCACCTTGGCTTCAATGATCTCAACGGCTTGCGAAACATTGTAACTTTTTAGAAAGATGATCCTGTAAATTTCCTGGATTTTATTGATTACTTCAGGAGAAAATCCTCTTCTTCGCAGCCCGATCGAATTAACCCCGACATATGAAAGAGGCTCTCTTGCTGCTTTTGTATATGGAGGGACATCTTTACCTACCCCTGTTCTTCCTGCAATAAAAGCATGTGCTCCTATATGACAGAATTGGTGAATGGGGACCATTCCGCCGATAATTGCCCAGTCATCAACAATAACATGCCCGGCAAGCATGGCGGCATTTGACAAGACGACATTGTTTCCGACAACGCAGTCATGTGCGATATGCACATAAGCCATTAACAAGGTGTTGTCACCAACCACTGTCTCATAACTGGCCTTCGTGCCACGGTTAATCGTGGTAAATTCGCGGATGGTGACATTATTGCCGATTTTCACGATTGAATCTTCGCCGGCAAATTTAAGATCCTGCGGAATGGCTGAAATAACTGCACCCGGAAATATTTTACAGTTCTTACCAATACGGGCGCCCTCCATGATGGTTACATTGGATCCGATCCATGTACCTTCTTCAATGACCACATTCTTATCGATGCTGACAAAAGGTTCAATAACTACATTCGGAGCTACTTTTGCCTGGGGATTAACGTATGCCAGAGGTTGATTCATAAGTTTTTTATTTTTTTTGAATTTGTGCCATCAGCTCGGCTTCCATTACGATTTTGTTGCCCACAAAGGCCTGTCCTTGCATGTGGCAGACCCCATGCCTCATGGGAGAGATCATTTTATTCTGAAAGATCACGGTATCTCCCGGAACTACCTTTTGCCTGAATTTCACATGTTCGATCTTGAGGAAATAGGTAATGTAATTTTCCGGATCCGGAACAAAGCTCAGTGCAAAGATGCCACCAGTTTGTGCCATGGCCTCTATCAAAAGAACACCCGGCATGATCGGTTCATTCGGGAAATGACCTACAAAGAAAGATTCATTCATCGTTACATTCTTAATCCCGACCACATGGTGCTCACTGAGTTCAAGGATCCGGTCGATCAGGAGGAAGGGTGGACGATGGGGAAGCATCTTCTGGATCTGGATGATATCGTAAACCGGTTTCTTATTCAGGTCAAAGTGCGGAACTGTTTCTGTTCGCTGTTGTATCAATAGTTGTTTTTTGATCAGTTTTACAAATTCAACATTTGAATAATGACCAGGACGGCTGGCGATCACGTGAGCTTTAATGGGCATCCCAATCAGGGCAAGGTCGCCGATTATATCTAGCAGTTTATGCCGGGCAGGTTCATTCGGGAATTTCAATTCCAGGTTATTAAGAATACCTTCTTTCAGGACTTCGACGCGGGGTTTATTGAAGATATGTGCAAGATGATCCAGCTCTTTCCGGGAGACTACGCGGTTTACGAACACGATTGCATTGCTCAGGTCGCCTCCCTTGATGAGGTTGTTATTAAGCAGGAATTCCAGCTCGTGCAGAAAAACGAAGGTCCGGCAAGGGGCAAACCCGTCCCTGAATTGGTGGATCTTTGTCAGGACGGCATTCTGTGAAGGCAGAACCTTGGAATCATAATCTATCATCACCGAAAGTTGAAGCTCTTTTGCAGGTATGGCAATGATCTGCGTTTTCCTCTTTGCATCCGTATAGGTGACATTAGTGGCCAATTCGAAGTATTCCCGGGGTGCCTTCTGCTCAAAAATGCCTGCCTCGAGGAGTTTTTCCACATAGATTCGTGCACTTCCATCAAGAATGGGCATTTCCGATTGATCCAATTCCATCAGGGCATTATCAATCTCGAGTCCTGCCAGCGCCGCCAGGACATGTTCGACCGTATCTATGCGGATCCCTTTGTATTCGATGCTGGTCCCGCGGGAAGTATCCACAACATGCTCCACATCGGCCGGTACTGTAATATCGGGATCCATGTCTGTCCGCTTGAACTTATAACCAAAATTCTCAGGTGCAGGATGAAAACTCAGGATCACGTCTTTGCCTGTATGAAGGCCGGTCCCTGGAATGCTGAAAGAGGTTTTTATAGTTTTTTGCTTATCGCTCATAATCTTCATTTGAAAACAAAACCGTTATTCCTTCTTCAATAATTTTTCCAGCTGATAGATCTTCTTTACCAATTGGTCAAAATTTCGCCAGTAAACATATAAACGCCTGGTTTTTCCGGCTTCCAGCGCA
The DNA here is from genome assembly GCA_049516815.1 of Bacteroidales bacterium. Taxonomy (GTDB): domain Bacteria; phylum Bacteroidota; class Bacteroidia; order Bacteroidales; family FEN-979; genus FEN-979. The sequence goes on from JBEKST010000164.1 coordinate 6,009, forward strand.
GGTGTGCCGAGAAATACCTCCCCGTTTTTAATGTCATGTTCTATCCCCGACTGGGCGCCGATTTTTACATTGTCGCCGATGTTCAGATGCCCTACAATACCCACCTGTCCGGCGATCATGCAATTTTTCCCGATCTTCGTCGAACCGGAAATCCCGGTCTGTGCAGCGATCACGGTATTCTCTCCGATCTCAACATTGTGTGCGATCTGAATCAGGTTGTCGATCTTTGCTCCGCGATGGATGACTGTCGACCCCAGGGTTGCCCGGTCGATGGTAGTATTTGCCCCGATCTCAACATTGTCGTGGATAACGACATTACCTGCCTGGATCACTTTCTTGTACTGGTTGTCGGCCTGGGGCGCAAAACCAAAACCATCTGCACCGATGACAATGCCTGCATGAAGTGTGCAGTCGCTTCCGACCATACAATCATGATAGATCTTCACACCGGCATAAACTGTTGTGTTATCACCGATCGTGACATTATCGCCAATGAAGGTTTGAGGATAGATCTGGACGTTGCTGCCGATCACGGCATTGTCGCCAACCGAGACGAATTCACCGATATAAACATCTTCGCCGATCTTTGCGCTTTTGGAAATGAAGGCATAGGGTGAAATTCCTTTTTTGCCGGATTGCATGTTCTGGAATATCTCCAGGAGCTTTGCAAAGGAAGTATAAGCATTTTCCACCCGGAT
>JBEKST010000165.1:0-8642 GCA_049516815.1 Bacteroidales bacterium
TGGGAACTCCATTTTTCTCAGCAGGAGAAGCTGACTTTATAACCCTTGCCTTCAGCTCATCTGGGCAACCTTATGTGGCATTTAAGGATTACGGGAATTTATTAAAAGCCACGGTAACGAAATTTGACGGAACAAACTGGGTATATGTGGGAAATGCTGGATTCTCTTCAGGAGTGACTACTTATACAAACCTTGTCTTCAGCCCATCTGGTCAACCTTATGTCGCTTTTGCGGATGGGGGAAATTCTGGGAAAGCAACAGTAATGAAATATGATTCTGTTTCTTCTGGGATTAGCGAATTATTCCATCCGCAAATACCGATTTATCCAAATCCTGCAACAGATAAAATTACCATTGAAACATCCGCAACCCCCACTAAAAGCCAACTATCCATTACGAACCTGAACGGGCAGGCACTCATCACCCGCCAAATCACCGAGCCCAAAACACATGTTGACATAAGTATGCTGCCCAGCGGAGTTTATTTTGAGCGATTGACCAATGAGAAGACGGTAACGGTGGGGAAGATCATTAAGCAGTAAAATCAAAACCAGTAAAAAAATATCATATGAAAAAAATTATCTGCATATTATTATTTGTGTTTCCAGTTGTTGCCTTTGCCCAACAACCTTGGTACAAATATTCTCCAATGAATTATGCATGGAAGAATGTGGGAAATGCGGATTTCTCGGCAGGAGATGCTTTTTTTACAAAAATCGCTTTCAATCCATTAGACGGGCTCCCATATGTGGCTTATATGGATGAGGCAAATTTCAATAAGGCTACTGTGACGAAATTTGATGGAAATAACTGGGTAAACATTGGAAATGCGGGTTTCTCAGCAGATTGGATAAATTTTATAAGTCTGGCATTCAGTCCATCTGGCGAGCCATATGTGGCTTTTGAGGATTGGACAACAAATCCATCTGGCAAAGCAACGGTGATGAAATTTGATGGAAACAATTGGTTAATCGTGGGGACAGCAGGTTTCTCAGAAGGACAAGCTGAGTATATAAACATTGCCTTTAGCCCATCAGGAGAACCTTTCGTTGCTTACGAGGATTATGTGAATTCCAATAAAGCCACGACTATGGAATTTGATGGAACCAACTGGGTCAATGTCGGAAATGTAGGTTTTTCAGCAGGACTTGTTCTTGATCTAAGCCTTGCATTCAGCCCAGTTGATGGTCACCCTTATTTAGCTTATTATGATGATGGAAATTCAGGGAAAGCAACGGTAATGACATTTAACGGAACAAACTGGATGGATGTTGGGAATGCTGGTTTCTCAACAAGCTACACTATATATGAAAGCCTTGCTTTCAGTGCTTCTGGGCAACCCTATGTTGTTTATTCCGATTATGCGTACGCATATAAAGCCACCCTAATGAAATTTGACGGAACCAACTGGATCAATGTTGGCAATGCAGGTTTCTCGGCTGGAGAGGCGGATTACACAAGCCTCGCTTTTAGTCCATCAGGGGAACCCTACGTAGCCTTTATGGATTACGCAACCATTCCGTTTGGAAAAACCACTTTAATGAAATTTGACGGAACCAACTGGGTGAATGTTGGGAATGCAGGTTTCTCAGAAGGAACCGCTGCTTGGACAAGTCTTGCATTCAGTCCAAATGGGGAACCCTATATTGCTTTTCAAGATAATGTAGATAGTAATCGAGCAACGGTAATGAAATATGATTCCGTAATGGTTGGGATTAATAACCTAAAAAAATCAAAGTTATCTGTTTATCCAAATCCTGCAACAGATAAAATTACCATCGAAACATCACCAACACCAACCAAAAGCCAATTATCCATTCTCAACCTGACAGGTCAGGAACTCATTTCACAACAAGTATCTGGACGTAAAACGGTGACTGTCATTAATTCTCTGCCCAGCGGGGTTTATTTTGTGCGGGTGACCAATGACAGGACGGTAACGGTGGGGAAGATTATTAAACAATAAGCTGAAGCGAATGCAGTCAATTCATACAGAAATCAAGGGTATGAAAAAACAGAATCAAAAGATTTGAATTTGAAAAGATAAATAAAAGATAAATACTTTGGAGCAATTTCAGATAGAAATGAAAAGACTGACTTGTTATATTACATTCCTTGGAAAAGATTCGTACCTTTGATAGTGTTCATAAGAACCCCTTATGAAAAAGAAAGTGTCATTGGGGTTAATTCTCCTTACAGGACTCTCCTCGCAAGTGTTCGCTGCGGCTGGGTATGCGAAAGATGGACTTGAGTTTTCATTGGTTTTGATCGGATTCTTACTTTTGGTTGCAGGGGTTCTGAAGGGGATTGATTACATCAGCAAGAACAGGAAGATGCTTGTGCATCGAGTTAAGGTATTTATTAAGAAAAAAGTGACCACTCCCCCAAGGTTACATTTCCATAGTGAATCTTAATGGTCAACAACTCCTGAAGCAAGAAATCACCATGCAAAATACCACCATTGACATCAGCAATTTGCCCAGCGGGGTTTATATTGTCCACTTTACCAATGACAAGACCGTGGAGGTAGGAAAATTCATCAAGCAATAAAATCCAAAACCATATGAAAAAACTCCTTTACATTTCATTTTTCTTTCTTCCAGTGATTGCCTTTTCCCAACAACCTTGGTATAAATCTTCCCCATTGGATAATGCTTGGAAATATGTGGGAACTCCATTTTTCTCAGCAGGAGAAGCTGACTTTATAACCCTTGCCTTCAGCTCATCTGGGCAACCTTATGTGGCATTTAAGGATTACGGGAATTCATTAAAAGCCACGGTAATGAAATTTGACGGAACAAGCTGGGTGAACGTTGGAAATGCAGGATTCTCAGCAGGAGAGGTTACTTTTACGAGCCTTGCCATTAGTCCAACTGATGGGCAACCTTATGTTGCATTTGACGATTATGAAAAGGACAATAAAATAACGGTTATGAAATTTAATGGGGTCAATTGGGTGGATTTTGGAACTGCGGGTTTTTCAGCAGGATATGCTTTATCCGTAAATCTTGCCTTCAGTCCATCTGGTGAGCCTTATGTGGCTTATCAGGACGGAGGAAATCTTAATAAAGCCACCGTAATGAAATTTGATGGAACGACTTGGATTAATGTAGGAAATGCAGGATTCTCTGCAGGCGCTGTTCAAGGTACAAGCCTTGCCATCGGGACGTCTGATGGTCAACCATATGTTGCATATCAGGATGGGGATTCTGCAAATTATCTTAAAGCGACAGTTATGAAATTTGATGGAAATAGCTGGGAGAATGTAGGAAATGCAGGTTTTTCAATAGGTAAGGTCTGGTACCTAAGTCTTGACTTCAGCCAATCAGGAGAACCATATTTAGCATATCAGGATTGGGCGAATTCTTATAAAGCTACTGTAATGAAATTTGATGGAACCAGTTGGATGAATGTGGGAAATGCGGGTTTTTCAGAAGGGAATGCTGATTTTACCAGTCTGGCATTTAGTCCATCTGGTCAACCCTATGTTGCTTTTGAAGATTGCGGAAATAACTGTGGAACCACAGTAATGAAATTTGACGGAACCAACTGGATAAATGTGGGGCCTGCAAGTTTCTCTTTTACTCAAGCCGATTTCACAAATCTTGTTTTCAACCCCTCTGATAGTCAACCGTATGTGGCTTATCGGGATTATGGAAATTCCGAAAAAGCAACGGTAATGAAGTATGATTCTGTTTATGTCGGGGTAAATGAACAACGGGAAACAAGATTATTGCTGTATCCTAATCCTACGACAGATAAAATTACTATCGAAACATCAGCAATGCCAACCCAAAGCCAACTATCAATAATGAACCTCAACGGTCAAGAGGTACTAACCCGCCAAATCACCGAGCCCAAAACACATGTTGAAATAAGTATGCTGCCCAGCGGTGTCTACTTCGTGCGGCTGACGGGTGAAAGGACGGTGGAGGTGGGGAAAATAATTAAAGAGTGAGATAGTAGCGGAATCAATCCGTACGGTTAGCTGATGTCACATAGTCGATTTCTTTGCCATCTCAGCAATATCCTTTGCTCCAAGCACCTTTTTATCGTAGCCATATATCACGCAGGTTATCAGCGCCAGCCAAACATCATGTAATATGCCAAAGTCATTAAGAAAGAAGAGATGGACAATGCGGTATTGCCACGTGATATGTTCGACAAGGTGTTTTTTGTCCCTGACACACAGCAAAAGATAAAATCATAATCGACTATACTCAGGATTCGGGTACAGTTTAAGCTGCGCTTATAAGTGATCCTATGGCACTCTGGTTCGATAATCCCGACCGATGACCTACGAGCGCGGAATAAACAAGCGTTATAGCCTGATAACTGTGATTCGTTGGCAAAGAGTGGTTAATAAAAATGCCGTGGATGATTTTATTCAGCATGGAGCATGGTAAGCAACATGGTTTGCGGTTGATGATGAAAACGGATTTAACAAATTTTTTTTCTGGATGTATATTTATGGCATAGTTTATGCACTCATATTATTAATGATGAATTGTTTCATAAAAAACATTTTGCAATGAAAACGGGATTTTTCATTGGAATGATTGCTTTGCTGATTTGCGGTTGTTCCCCTGTCAGGAATTTATCAAAAACCTCAGCTATCCTGACGCAAACAAGTCAGGACAGCACCAAATACGAAATCCTGATCATCGACCCCCAGTTCGATCCATAGTACATTCTCAATTATTCCCCAGCGAAAGATTATTCCAAAGAATATTACCGAGGTAAAAATCTTGTTGGCGTGACAAACTGGAATGATTATTACCGCTCAGGTCGGTACAGCTTGATTATCGAATCTTTAATTGATTACCAACCTGATGTTGATTACGGCATTGAAGTTGACCGCGAACTCTATTGGTATTTCATGTACATTAGTAGCACTTACAAAATCCGACTTTTTGACACCTTCCCAGTCCTATGAACCCAAATATGGAGTAAGGAATAGAGTAAGGAAAATTGACAGAATTGTGTCGTGGAGTAAGGAAAATGAAAATTTGGTAGTCACGTAATAAATTGTTTAACAGTACAATACACATCTATAAAATTTCATACATTGGTCTCATAACCCAAAGGTCATAGGTTCGAATCATGTCCCCACTACACAGTCAAGTCCGAAGCCTGCCTGCCGGCAGGCAGGTGTAAGGTGCAAAGTCTAAAATAATTCGCACTTAACACTTCGGATTTTACACTTTATAATTGTCACTTCAGACTTGCCTATTTTTCTTTTTAATTGTTAATATGCGATTGAAAAACATGTGAAGAATGGGTATGAAGCTAAGAACAATTTCCGTAGATCATTGTAAAAAGCTCAATATTCTCATCACCATAAGAGGTTGAGTCGCACAGGCATGTAAATTCTTTCCCCAGCCCTTCCCGGAAGACCTGATGCCATTGTGACCGGAGCATGTGATAATCGGTCCGTTTACCCCGAGGTTCAATGAAAAAGTAGATGGCTTCCGACATCAGGAAACGGTCAATACTCGAAATGGCCAGTTCAACCGGGGCATCGTAGCCAAATACAAAGTCAATCAGGGCGCCATACGATTGATAGACCGATAGGGCAATTTCGGGAGAGTGTATCTCCGGTGTATCGTTGTTTGCTTCCAGTTCATAAAGGATGAAATTATCGATGTGATCTTTCAGCTTTTTCATGTGGAGCAGTTTGATCTCATACGGCATATGATGATAGGCCAGGGAGGCAAGAGCGATATGATAATGGCCTTGGAGATGGTCAGATAATGCTTCAAACCTGGCCTTGGAAATTCGAATGTGTGCCTCCGGGAAGGCAATAGCTACGTTCTCTTTTGCAAGTTTTAACATTGCTTCCGAAGGATCAATCAGGAATATCTCCTCAACCGCATCGATAAGACCTTCCATGCGCAGTTTCAGAAGCAGGTCCACTAAAACCTTCCCGTGACCGCAGCCGATATCCATAATTTTCAGAGGCTGCTGGGTTTTAGGCAATCCATGGATACAATGCAGCATGAATTTTATCCGTGAATCAAGCAATACGGGGGTTCCTGCAAAGTGAATGTAGGGTGCCGGATCAGCAAAGATCACCTCTGGAATAACCAGAGATCCTTGGTTTCGTTTGAGATAGCTGGAAAGAAAAGCATTTGAGAAGAGTCCACCTGGTTCTCCGGCTATACCAGCATTGATCCATTTCTCCCCTGCCTGGTTAAGTCCATTCGACAGGAGCATGGTTCCGATATAATAATGAAAAGCCGGAATGAGACCTGGCCGGATAAATGTAAAATCTCTGCCCGGGCCTGAACAGGTATTCAGAGTTTGGTCAGCAAAATCTTTCCAGATCCTGCTTTCTTCATTTCCGAGAAACAACATATTTTTCTGACAAAGTTATAAAATACATCTGGTTTCCGATAGCTACAGGAAGTCCTTCCAATGAATTTTTAATCTAAAATCTCCAATTCCACGGGAAGAGCTGATCTTATTCGAAATTCGTTAATCATAGGATAGTCATTCATGGCATTCGCATAAAAATTATTATTCCATTGACCGTACCTTCTATATAAGAGGAAATCCTGATCAAAACCCAAAATGGGATTGCGGCAACAAAGTTTATTGGTAAAGTTTAGATAGAATTTTTTAAGTAAAAAGGGTTTGTTTTAATAGCTTTAGTATGATTTTCCCTTTTCATCGATCATCGGAACAAAAATTACAGGTAAAACGGTTTCTTCCAGAATTCTACCTTTTTTCTTAACCAAGAGAATCAATCGTTGTTCAGTTGATTCTCCCACAGGAATGATCATTCTACCTTCTTCCGCGAGTTGGTCTTTCAGTGGCTGGGGTATACGGGTGGGAGCACAGGTCACAATGATCACATCAAAAGGAGCATGTTCAGGCCATCCCCGGTATCCGTCACCGTGTTTGACTATGATATTTTTATATCCGAGTTGATTCAAAGTTTTTCTTGCACGATCGGCCAGTGATTCAAAGATATCAATGGTATATACCGAATCACAGATCTCGGCCAGGATTGCCGCCTGATACCCTGAACCTGTACCGATCTCCAATACACGATCAGTAGCTTTAAGCCTCAGCACTTCCGTCATAAAGGCTACAATATAAGGCTGGGATATAGATTGGTTCAGCCCGATCGGTAATGGCGTATCATCATAAGCATTTGCAGAATAAGGTTCCGGAATAAAAAGATGTCTTGGGATTTTTGTCATCGCGTCTAAGACCCTCTTGTCGGATATCCCTCTTCCTTTGATCTGTTCATTTACCATCTTTTCACGTTCTTTAGAGAATCCCCATGAATGATTATTCTGTGAAATACAACCGGTTAAAATGACAATAAGGAAAATCAATGAAAATATCATTTTAATTCCGTTGAATCGTTCCAGTGGAGGTAAGTTCATGGGTTAATTCTTTGCTACCGACCGATCAAGGAATAAATATAAGAATAAATTTCAAATTATCATTAATAAATAATCAAATTGTTCAATGCCAAAATCTATTAACAATATTGACTGTTCAGTGTCTATCTATGGAATAGCAGGACAGGAACTCATCACTTGCCAAATCACCGAACCCAAGAAACAACTTGACATCAGTAATCTAAGCGGCGGGGTTTATTTTGTACGGGTGACAGGTGAAAGGACAGTTGAAGTGGGGAAGTTTATTAAGCAATGAAATACTTGCGGAAACAATTAATCCTTGCGGTGAGTTAGTCATATTGGGGTTTTCTTCGCCGAATCGGCAATATCCTTGGCTTCCAGCACTTTCTTATTGGAACCGTAAACCACGCAATTTATCATTGCCAATCCTACATTCTTCAGGGTGCCGAAGTAATTGGGAAATATTGGATGTACAAGAGGGTATAGCCAACTGATATATTTGTAGAATGGTAAAGCGTTCATCAACCCCTTGGTCGGCAGCATAAAGACTGGTCGGAAGGCATATACATCTTTGAATGGGAGTTTCATCAGATTATTTTCCGTTCTGCCCTTTACCCGCGCCCACATTATCCTTCCTTTTTCCGTGCTGTCTGTTCCCGCCCCTGACACATAGCAGAAGGTCATATCAGGATTGATCCTGCTCAGGGTCTGAGCAAAGTTCATAGTGAGGTCATAGGTAACCTTGGTGTATTCGGGTTCCTTCATCCCCAGGGATGAAACGCCCGCGCAAAAGAAGCAGGCGTTGCATCCTGATAACTGGGATTCGATGGCTGAAAGGTTGAAGAAATCGGCGACTATGATCTCCCTGACCTTAGGGTGCATAACGCCGCAGGATTTGCGGTTGATGACAAGGACTGATTCAACATATGGATGGAAAAGGCATTCGTGTAAAACGCCCTCGCCTACCATTCCTGTAGCTCCAGTGAGGATGGCTTTGATTGTAATGCTCATAATAAGGTGAATATCTTGTAATCAAAGGTAGGATGTTTAATCTTTCTAAAACTATTTATCCAAACTTAATAGAAATGTTAAAAAATGTTAAAAATAGTTGGTCAAAAATTTGGAATGACCATCTTATTTGACTTACCTTTGCACACGAATTTTAAAAATCAATAAACAAATGAAAAAACTTGCATTAATTTTAGTTATCAGTGCCGCTGCTCTGATATCTTCATGCGGCCCAAGCGCAAAGGAAATAGAAGCAAA
>JBEKST010000166.1:0-6677 GCA_049516815.1 Bacteroidales bacterium
ACATCCTGAAGATCTCCTCAGGAAATATGACAGAATACCTGCATATGGTAAAGATTGAAAAGTAAAAAGTTCTGATAATACAGAAATTCCTTGTCGGAATCAGGAATGCCAGAGAACGGAAATCGTCTTCTGGCATTTTTTTATTCAAAAATAAAATCCTGATTTTATTCTTGGTAGAGGAATAGAGTAGGGCATGGAAATTATTTTGATATTGTTGCATAAGTCTTTCATTATTGTTGGGGTAAAAACATTTAACGAGCTTCCGAGGATTTCTGATTATTGTAATGAACCTGATTACATAAAAGATCACAACAGATAATTTACAATTGGCACACACAAGTTTACAATTGACAATTTTAATTGGAATGGTTACAATGTTAACTCGTATATGATTTCATAATACGGATTCCATTATCAGCGGGACAATAAGTCGTTAATGTTTCAGTATCAAACTTCTATTATCTTTGTGAACCTCTATCTACCGACAGGCAAGCCTGGTGTACTCTCAGTATATCTCTGTGTAATTCTCCTGTACTGGAAAGTTGATTCAAATAAACCGATTTTATCCTTTTAACCTATATCATTATCATCCTTTGATGCAATGCCATACTTGGTTATCGTATTTTGTTTATTTACAATTGTAATTACAGTTGTAAACAAAAATAATTTAAAAATCCCTTAGTTTGTGAACATTTATTAATATGTAAACAGGATTTCTTCCAGCGCATTAGTGCAATTAATGATACTGCAGCATCGCACTCTACCTGTAACTAAATTAAATTTGATACCTTTATCTTGCGTCATAATCCCTGCAATTTATTTTTCAAAAATCTGAAAACAAATGGATAGAATAAAAAACTTGAATCAAATACTAATGTAAACAATAATAAATAGTTTTTTTTAATTATAAGATAACCAAATTACTACATTTATTATCTAAAGTAATACTTTAATTTAATATTAATGTATACAGTATTAAACGTAAATTTGACTTTTTTCATTGAATTTGTTACTTTTGTTACCCGAATTTAACTTCTTATGACAGACCGTATCCTTTCAATTATTAAATATTTTAATCTATCCCCTTCTGATTTTGCAGAAAAAATAGGTGTGCAGAGATCAAGCATCTCTCACCTTATTTCCGGAAGGAATAAGCCAAGTCTTGAATTTATTCAGAAGATTATGTCACGTTTCCCTGAGATAAACCCGGAATGGATTTTAAACGGAAACGGAAAAATGTTAAAAATTGGGATTAATACAGAACTTGGGATACTTCCATTTGAAAATAGTCCTGTTAAGAATAATAATGAAGAAATAAAGGAACCCATAAAACGTGAATCTTCCCGGATTCAAGTAAAGAAAAGATCTGTCGCCCCGGAGGAACGCCAGGTAGAAAAGATTATCTACTTATATAAGGATAAAACATTCCGGGAATACTACCCGGAATAGGAAATCAAAATTGCTCCAGCCCGGAGAAGAAAAAATTTCCTTCAATAACTGCATTTTCATCGCTATCAGAACCGTGAATGGCATTCTCCTGAACATTCTTTGCAAACAATTTCCGGATGGTTCCTGATGCCGCCTTTACAGGATCTGTGTCACCGATCAAAGTGCGGAAATCCTCTACAGCATTGTCTTTTTCAAGGATAGCAGCTACTACTGGCCCTGATGACATAAAGGATACCAGGTCAGGATAAAATGCCCGTTCCTTATGAACTTCATAAAATAACCCCGCCTGTTTTGGAGTCATCTGAGTGATTTTCATAGAAACGATTCGGAATCCTGCCTTCTGGATCATGGCAAGAATGTCGCCTGTAATGCCTTCGGCAACGGTGCTTGGTTTGATCATAGTGAACGTTCTATTTCCAGGCATGGTAAGGATGTTAATTATTTATTGTTTTGAAGTGTAAAATTACAAAATACAGATGAATTCTTTAACTTTGTCCTTTCACCTGAAAAAACAGACCATTGCAAAAATCAGAACTTGCTGACATCATCAATCTTCTTAATACTCCAAGGAAGATATTGATTACTACGCATACCAATCCCGACGGGGATGCAATAGGGTCAAGTCTTGCCATGTACGGATATTTAAAAAAGAAAAACCATACAGTCTCGATTATGGTACCGGATCCCGACCCGGAATTCTTAGATTGGATGCCGTTTCATTCGTCCATCATGGTTTTCCGTGATAAGCAAGAGTTATGTCTTGCAGCCATAGAAAATGCTGAGGTCATATTTTGCCTCGATTACAATGGACTAGGGCGTCTGAGCAATGCCGAAGAACCGGTACGGAAGGCAAAAGCCCCAAAGATCCTGATCGATCATCACCGTGATCCGGCTCCAGATTTTAATTATATGCTCTCTAGGATTGAAACATCTTCCACATGTGAACTTCTTTATGATTTTATTGCCGCATGCGGAGATACAGATCTTATCGATCCGGACATCGCAGCTTGCATTTATACAGGGATCATCACTGATACAGGTTCATTCAGCTATTCCTGCAACTATGAAAAAACCTATATGATTACGGCTGATTTATACCGTAAAGGCATCGACGGGGAACATATCCACAGGCTTGTTTACGATACATACTCAGAAGGCCGTCTCAGGTTATTGGGCTATTCCATCAGTGAAAAACTTGTTGTACTCCATGAATTCCACACGGCCTATATTTACCTTTCGGAAGAGGATCTTGACCGGTTCAACTATCAGATAGGCGACACCGAAGATGTCGTGAACTATGCCTTGTCTGTTGCCGGAATCAACCTTGCCGCGCTGTTTTCTGAAAGGGACGACATCGTCAGGGTTTCCCTCCGTTCGAAAGGAAATTTTTCTGTGAATGATATTGCCCGTAAATATTTCAATGGTGGCGGCCATGTCAATGCTGCCGGAGCCAACAGCTATAAATCCCTGGAAGAAACAGTGCGTATCTTCGTTGAAATGCTTCCAGATTACAAGGAAAAGTTAACATCCGTATATTGATGTCTCTTTTAATTTTCAATAAGCGGCATTATTTAGTGCTGCCAGTTTATATTCTTTTTTTCACACTCTGCTCTTCTTGCAGCGAACAACCTCAGCCATCCAACTCAACACGGCATCTTGGCATGATGAGTGACAGCCTGGTCAACTACAACCGTGGCGTGGTGTCGACTGAAGATCAGCAGATCGAGGATTTTGTTGCCCGTTACGGCTGGAAGATGAATAAAACAGGTACCGGCCTGCGATACCTCATCTTTAAAAAAGGAAAAGGTGTAAAAACGGTAAAAGGGAAAGTGGCTATGATCCGATATACGCTGCGTTTGCTGAACGGAAATGTTTGTTACAGTTCCGATAAAGATGGCCTGAAGGAGTTCAAGATCGGTTATGGAGGGGTGGAAAGTGGTATAGAGGAAGGAATTTTGTTGATGCATGTTGGGGACCGAGCGAAATTTATAGTACCTTCGCACCTCGCTTTTGGATTACTGGGCGATCAAAACAAGATCCCGCAACATGCGACGCTCGTATATGATATAGAACTAGTACAAATAAAATAGTCTTAACAAAAACAATTAATTCATTATGAAAAACACATTCTTCAAACTGGTTACTTTGGTGATGATGGTTGCATTTGCTGCCTCATGTACTTCAAAGTATCCCGGGTTTAAAAAGTCAGATTCCGGATTGTACTATAAAGTGTACAAGGTTGTCAAAGACACAGTGAAACCGAAAGTTAAAGATTGGATCTCCATGGAATACAAGTTAGTGGTTAAATCCAAAGGAAAAGACAGCACCTTTATCGATAGCAGGAAGAGCCAACAGGGCGCATTGCGGATGCAATTACCTCCTTCTGATTACAAAGGTGATATTTATGAAGGCATGCGGATGCTGGCTGCAGGAGACAGTGGTGAATTCATTGTCAACGCTGACTCTCTCTTCAGAAAGACATTCCGCCAAGGTGCCCGCCCAAAGTACATCGACACTAATTCTGTAGCCAGGTTCTTTATTCATATGATCACGATAGATTCACCGCAGGCATTGCAGAAAAAGGAAAAGGAGACTCTGGATAAATTTATTGCCGATAACAAGATCACTGTAACACCTCAGCCTTCCGGATTGTATTATGTTGAACAAGTAGAAGGAAAAGGGATCAAAATTGATTCCGGCTGCCAGGTTATCTATAATGTAAAGATCTCTATGGTCAATGGCAAGCAGGTATTTGGCCAGGACAGCATGAAATTCGTTTACGGTAAACGCCCGGATATGACCGGATTCCTGGAAGGGATCAAATTGATGAAAAAAGGTGGAAAAGCCCGCCTGATCCTTCCTTCACAACTTGCTTTCGGGGCACAAGGTTACCGCGAGATCCCGCCCTATACCTCGATCATTTATGATGTCCAGGTTGTGGATGTGAAGTCAAAAGCCGAATATGCTAAGATGGAAGCAGCTGAGAAAAAGAAACAGGAAGAAAAAAAGGCAAACGCAAAAAAGGCAGAATCCAGCCTGTTAAAGAAATATCTGAAGGACAACAAAATCACTGCAAAGCCCACTGCCAGTGGCCTCTATTATATTGAGAAAGTTAAAGGAACAGGCCCCCAGATCCACGCCGGCAGCAAAGTAAGCGTTCAATATACAGGTACTTTGCTCAATGGAAAGAAGTTTGATTCTTCCCGCGATCGTGGTGGAAAACCATTCGATGTTGAAGTAGGAAAAGGCAATGTGATCAAAGGTTGGGATGAAGGCCTTCTCCATATGAGTAAAGGCGGGAAAGCAATCCTGATCGTCCCTTCATCGATCGCTTATGGCGAACATGAAATGGGTAGCATACCTGCCTATTCAACGTTGGTATTTGACCTTGAAGTGGTGGATGTAAAATAATCAGCAGGGTTCTTATTTCGGCTCCAGTAGCTTTTCCAGCGCAAAGAGTTCATCTCTGAGCCTGGCAGCCTCTAAGAAATCCAGCTCTTTTACTGCAAATTCCATGGATTTCCGGGTTTTGGCAACAAGCTTCTGGAGTTTCTCTTTTGTCATGTACCGGATCACAGGATCAGCAGCAACATCAATTGTCTCTTTTTCAAAATAAGCTGCGGGTGACTGTCCTTTTGTACCCGCTATGGCTGTCTGTCCGAGGATATCGCTCATGGATTTGACGATCTGGGCAGGTACAATATTATTGGCAAGATTATAATTCATCTGTTTCTCCCGACGGCGGTTGGTCTCATTGATCATCCGTTGCATTGAATCGGTCATCTTATCTGCATACATGATCACCTTGCTGTTGATATTCCTGGCGGCTCTTCCTGCTGTCTGGGTAAGCGACCGCTCCGACCGCAGAAACCCTTCCTTGTCTGCATCCAGGATGGCAACCAGCGACACCTCAGGCAGGTCTAATCCTTCCCTGAGCAGGTTCACGCCTACTAGCACATCAAACGCGCCCATGCGCAGGTCGCGCAGGATTTCGACACGCTCCAGGGTTTCCACATCAGAATGGATATACCTGCAGTTCACATCCAAGCGTGTAAGGTATTTTGCAAGTTCCTCCGCCATCCGCTTGGTCAGCGTGGTCACAAGGGTACGCTCTTTCTTTTGTATACGTTGGTCGATCTCTTCCAGCAGGTCATCGATCTGGTTTTGGCTGGGTCTGACCTCAACGGCCGGATCGAGCAACCCGGTTGGCCGGATAACCTGTTCAACAATCACGCCCTGGCATTTTTGCAGCTCGTAATCAGCCGGTGTCGCACTCACAAAAAGTGCCTGGTTCACCATCACTTCGAATTCATCGAATTTAAGCGGGCGGTTATCCATGGCCGAGGGGAGACGGAATCCATATTCCACGAGGTTCTGCTTGCGTGAACGGTCACCTCCGAACATAGCCCGGATCTGGGGAATCGTAACATGGCTTTCATCAATGATCATCAGGTAGTCGTCAGGAAAATAATCAAGCAGGCAGAAGGGTCTGGAACCGGGAGTACGGCCATCAAAATATCTTGAATAATTCTCAATTCCCGAACAATAGCCCAGTTCACGCATCATCTCTATGTCATAACTGACGCGCTCTTCCAAACGTTTGGCTTCCAATTCTTTCCCTATCTCGCGGAAATAGATAACCTGTTTCATCATGTCATCCTGTATCTCGTAGATCGCTTGTTTCATCTTGTCCTGGGAAGTCACAAAAATATTGGCAGGATAAATGGACAGGTTTTCCATAGATTCCATCCTTGTCCCGTTTATGGGATCTATCGATTCAATGGATTCGATCTCATCTCCAAAAAAGATGATCCGGAAAGCATAATCAAGATAGGCAGGAAAAATATCGACCGTATCGCCTTTCACCCGGAATCTTCCCCGCGTAAAATCACTTTCTGTGCGTGAATAAAGGCTGTTCACAAGGCTATGAAGGAATTTATTCCTGCTGATCTTTTCCTTTACCTTGAACCGTATGATATTTTGTGCGAAATCATCCGGGTTACCGATACCATAGATGCAGGAGACTGAAGATACGACGATCACATCCCGCCGTCCTGAAAGCAAGGCAGAAGAAGCGCTGAGCCGCAGTTTCTCTATCTCCTCGTTGATCGAAAGATCTTTTTCTATATAAGTGTTCGTCACCGGGATATAGGCTTCCGGCTGGTAATAATCATAATACGATACAAAAAATTCCACGGCATTATCGGGAAAGAACTGCTTGAATTCCC
>JBEKST010000167.1:0-6641 GCA_049516815.1 Bacteroidales bacterium
GGGGGGGTGTAATACGCTTTCATTTCTTTTATACGAACCGGCAGAAATTTATGCCGTTGATATTAACCCAAGTCAATCCTATCTTCTTGAACTGAAAATAGCGGCGATGAAGCATCTGGGTTTTGAAGAATTTTTAGCGTTTCTCGGTTTAAAAAACTCGGAGGAAAGACTTCATAATTACCATACGCTTAGAGAAGAATTATCAGACGGTGCAAAAGCGTTCTGGGATCAAAATGTCAAAATGATTGAAAAAGGTTTTCTAATGAATGGCCGGTATGAAAAATTCGTTAAACTGGTGGGGCAGGTAATGTTTTTCATTCAAGGGAAAAAAAGGATAAATGAATTGTTCAATGAAAAAAACCCTGAAGAGCAAAAGATCTTCTACCGCCAATATTGGGATACCAAAAGGACCCGGTTTATGTTCAATCTTTTTTTTAATAAATATATATTGGCAAAGCGGGGATTAAAAGCAGATTATTTTCATTTTGATGATGGCTCGGACTCGTTTTCCGATAGTTTTTTTAACCGGTTTAGGAAGGCTTTAAGTGAAATCCCTGTAAAAGGCAACTATTTTCTTCATCTGTATCTGAAAGGCAGTTACAAATCTCTTGATGAAGTTCCAGATTATTTACTGGAGCATAATTTTAATATAATTAAGGCAAGGCTCGACCGGATAAAAATTGTTACCTGTGATGCAAAACAGTGGTTGTCGACATTACCGGATAATTTCCTGAATTGTTTTGGATTGTCCAATATATGCGAATTGATGAACGTCGATGATACCCTGAGGTTTTTTAACGAGGTAAACAGGACCGCATGTCCGGAAGCCCGGATTTGTTTCCGGAACCTGATGATACCAAGAGAAGTCCCTGAAATACTTCACGACAGGATAATTATAGATGAAAATTTAAGTAAGATTATTTTTCACAATGACCGTTCATTCGTTTATGGAAAGGTTGCAGCATACAAGGTGAAAAAATGAAAAAAGAATTTCGGACACAAATTCAAGGCGTCAGCAGCTGGATTACGAATTTAAGGTATGAAGATATACCCGAAGATGTAATTTATTATTCAAAGTTGCAATTACTCGATTGCATTGCGGCAATTTGTGCAGGTTCACGTACGGATGTCGGCATAAAATTAAAAGAAGCGCTGAAAGCTTCAGAAAGCGGAGGACCCTTCACCCTTTTACCCTGTGGTGAAAGCTGGTCACTCGATCATGTTCTTTATTATCATTCTGCCATGATAAATTCGCTTGAGCTTGACAATTTTGTGTTTATGGGACATGTGGGAAATTCGGCTATATCCGCCCCCTTTGCCATGGGGGAAAAATTGAATGTCGGGGGAAAGGAATTGCTGATAGCAATGATTGCTGCTGCAGAGGTTGCCGGGAGGTTAAGTGCTTATCTTGTCAGTGGTCCCCATCAGGGGCATATGCGTGCATTTCTTCACAGGGCAGGAAGTGCTACCGCCATCTCAAAAATCTGCGGATATAATGAATCAAAGACTGCACAGGCCCTTTCAATCGCTTTATCCATGCCGGAATTTCCTTTATATCCTGCCTGTTTTTCACCCGACACTAAAGTTATTTGCACAAGTTCCCCGACCGTCGAGGGCGTTAATGCAGCTTTGATGGCAGCAGAAGGGATGGATGGTCCTTTGGATATCATCGAAAATCCGATTGGGTTTTTCGCCTATTTCAGTTATACCAGATATATTCCGGATATCTGGAAATGGATTGGAAAAACATGGACCCTGAGGTCCTTGTCGGTTAAAAATTACGCAACATGCGCATATGCCCAGGGGCCGGTTAATGCCGCTATCAGGCTGAAAAAGAATTACGCTTTTTCCCTGGAAACCATTTCCAGGATAAATATTTATGCTCCCATCGTCACACTGATTATGGAGAAGTTCTCAAAACCCCATTTGGGAGCAGCCATCACCCCGGTAAATACTCATTTTTCAACCATCAGGAGTGTTGCGGCTGCAATCCTTTACGGTGAACTCACGGGTGACTTTTACGAGGCAGGTACTTTTAATGGTAAAGCCACGGAAATTCAGAAAATTCTTGACAGGATTTATCTGGTTCATGACTGGCAGATGACCATACATTGTTTGAGAGGATTGGATGCCGGAATTGCAAATGCCGGAAAGCCAGGATTCCTGGACCTTGGCGGCAGCCAGAAAACTTTTAGCCGGTTTAAAAAAGCTTTCGGAAGCAGACCTCTGATTCAATGGAAAGACTTGTTTGAGCTTTTAAAGGTTCCACGAACTGATCTGTGGTATTTTTTACGCAGGTATTTTAAATCCTTTTCATCCTCCCTTTTGAAAATTAATCCTAAGAAAAACATTGATAAAAACTATTCACATGAGGGTGATCTGAGCAAAATGGCATTCAATTTATCGGGGCGTGTTGAAATCATTTTTAAAGACGGGAAGACAATTGCAGAAACCTGCATATTGCCGCCTGGATTTGCTAATGATCCTGAAAGAGAGAAAGTGATCCGAACTAAATTTATGCGGGAAGCAACACCTGTATGGGGGGAAACCAAAGCAATAAAAATAATGGAGATGGTACTGAATATTGAAAAATATTCTATATCCCAATTAAGCAATGAAATAAAAAAAGGTAAAATAATTTCAGGATGAACCCATTAAAAACAATTCAAATGGAAAATATTCATTCTTCAACTGAACCCGGATTGGTACTAAACCCGGAAGAGCAAGGACAAAAAATATTGTTCACTTCTTCTATCTATCCCTATCCCACTTTGCCAAACAACAATTCACTGACTGATGCTACCGGTGCCCGATTTACCAGGGCTGACGGTGTATTTGCCATTATTTCACATTCTCATCACTTTGCAAATCATTTACTGGCACAAAATATTAATGTACCCTCAGTCATTTTAGAATATCCGAGATGGGATGATTTCATTGCCGAAGTAAAAAAAGGATATTCCATTATCGGAATCAGCGCCCTTCCGGTTCACCTGGAAAGCGTGCTGAAAATGTGCAGATATATCCGGGAAAATTCTCCGAAAACAAAAATTATTTTGGGTTGTTATGCCGGACTGGCCTTGAACGCAGTAATGGAGAAGGAAAAAATAAAAGAGAATGTGGATTTTATATGCCTTGGGGAAGGTATAAAATTTATACGTCAACTTCTTGGAGAGGATATTGAAAGGCCGATCAGTCAGAGACTGATGCCCAAGGGAGGTGGCTCCCCTAAGTTTATTACGAAATTTCCGAAAGGGGCTATAGGTTTCCTGGTCTCAGGACTTGGGTGTCCGGGAAGTTGTGATTTTTGTTCCTCGACAGCGCTGTATGACCACAAACGGATTGAAATGCTTTCACCGGAAAAACTGGTGGAACATATGTACCTGTATAATAAAAACTTTCCTGAACTTTCAAACATTTTTGTAATTGAAGAGGATCATTTCCGCTGGCCTGAATACCTTAGAAAAATTAAAGAGCCATGGGAAAGTCATCCAGATATGGTGGAGTCAATGGATTGGTTTGCATTCGGTTCAATGGACTTTATTGGAAAATTTGCTGAGAAGTACGGTTGGGATATGATTGCTGAAATCGGTATCGGTGTTTTATTTATCGGGGTTGAATCAAAATTCGGAGATCTGCTGAAGTATAAAAAAAGAAGCGAGGTTGACCCTAAACCGTTATTTAAAAAACTCCATAGCATGGGCATCCGCACGGTCGGCTCATGGATTTGTGGCTGGGATTTCCATAACCAGACCAATATCATTGAGGATCTTAATTACTTTGTTGCGCTGCAACCTACTTATCAGCAGTTAACCCGGCTCTCTCCCTTCCCAGGCACTCCTTTATATGAACAGCTGAAAACGGAAAATCGTTTGCAGGATGTCCCGTGGGAAGATGTGCATTTCTGGAGCGGAACCCAGAAGAACCTTGCATTTGAAGATCACGAGACATTAAATATGGTTGAATATGGATATGAACTTTTATACAAGACATGGGGTCCCTCTTTGTTGCGAAGGCTGGAAGTAGAGTTGAATGGTTATACATATTGCCAGCGTTCATCAAACGATATCCTGAAAAATCATAAATCAAAATTCTATAAAAAACAATGTGGTATGCTATGGACGCTGGTCCCCGCCATGGAAAAATATGCCCCCAATGGAATGGTCAGGCGGAAAGCACAGAAGATCGATAAAATGTACAGAACCGTCATTGGTGAACCCACTGGAGTGATGAATCTTCTTTCAGTTATAATTACGAAACTGGCAGGTAAAGAATACCGTAAACTGCTTCTTGATCCTTCCTTTTATAAACCCAAAGTGGAACCCTTTAAACGATACACTTATCGGAAACCAAATAACGACGATGATTCGGTTCCCTATAGGACGGAATGGCCTGCCAAACCACCATACAATGTCCGTAAACAGATGGCTGCAGAATCATTCAAATACTTTTTTCTTGAAAAAACGATGAAGGCAAAACGACTATCTTCAGGAAAAAACAGGGACGATCTGATAGATGATTATCTTATCGGAATGGTTAGCAACAGGGCTTTTGGTTTTGGGTTATAAGTAAAAGATACAGGACATAAAGTGAAGGACCCGGATCAGGGATTTCTATCACAGAACTACAAGCTTCTCCACGACAGAAGATTTTCCAAAATCAACATTTACCAGATAAATCCCTGGTAAAAGATCTAGGCGGATCGAACTTCCTAGTGATTCAATTATTTTTTGTTCGTCCATCAGCCTTCCATTTAAGTCAAAGATCCTGATATCATGAGACCCCGGAGTTCTAAATGTAAAGTTTAATAATCTGCCAAGGCACGGATTGGGATAAAGTTCAAAACCTGAAGGGTTATTGATCATATTCAAACCTGCACTGTTTGTCATGAATGCATTCAAGGCAGCGGTAGGTTTTCCATCTGCTCCCCAACAGCTTAACTGGTATCCGCTCCAGCTTTTTTCTCCTTCCGGTTCCCAGTAAATCACTCCCAATCCTTTGCTGTTGGGAACCGCTTTAACTTTATTAATAACAGCCACCAGCATATTATAGGTGTTTTGAACCAGGGTATAATCCCCTCCGACTTCAACCACCATAACCTCTTTCCCATAACGTGATACCATATCGTTCAGATTATTTCCCAAGTCGTTAATGGTTACTGTATAATCAGTGCCTAACCAGTAAGGATAATAAGATAATCCTATAATATCATATTTAACGTTCAGGTTTTTCGCGTTATCAAAGAAGGTTCTGAACCGGTTGTTATCATTGCCCTGATCCAGGTGAATCACTATTTTTATTGAACTATCAACTGCTTTGGCGGCATCATACCCCATGTTAAGCAATTGTGCCAGCTGAGGCCAGTTGCTGGTGCTTCCGTCGGGCCATAACATTCCATAGGTAATTTCATTGCCAATCTGAGCCCATGTCGGGGTCACTCCACTTTTTTTCAATGTATCGAGGACTTCAAATGTATGATTGTACACATCGGTCAGTAATTGATTGAAAGAATGGCTTGACCAGGCTGCAGGTTTGTTTTGTTTCCCGGGATCGGCCCAGGAGTCGCTGTAATGGAAATCGATCATGACCCTCATACCCATATCTTTTGCCCGTAATGCCATAGTCACCACTTCATTTTTGCTGCAATGTCCATTGATTTTATCGCTTGAAGGGTTAACCCAAACGCGTAACCGGACTGTATTAATTTCTTTTTCTTTAAGGATCTGCAAACAATCTTTCTGCACTCCGGTACTGTCAAAGAATTTATACCCCGTGGCTTCCATCTGTTCCAGCCAGCCGATGTCGGCTCCTTTGACAAATTGTGCTGTGACAGATTGAGTAACAGCATCGAAAAAGAAAAAAAAGCAAAGTATGGTTATGCTCGTTAAAGAATATGAAAATGGCAATTTTGACATAAAAACATCTTTAATTCCCAGTAAAGGTAATATGAATTGAGACGAAATCTTATCAAAAAAATCCATCGCAGGAACAAAAGTTATGTACCATACCTAATCCGGACTTGACAATGACATTGCGATAATATAACTTTGTCTGTTATATTCTTATTATTAATTATCGTTGCTGCTGGTAAATAAAATAATTCAACTAATCAAAAAAAACATGAATGCATTAGTACTTTCTGGTGGATCAGTTAAAGGAGCCTTTCAGGCCGGCGCAATAAAAGCGCTGATAGAAAAGAAGCTGTATCCTTCGTTTCTATATGGAATCTCGGTAGGGTCATTGAATTCCACATTTATTAACAATGAAGCCGGGAAACAAGGTGTTCCCTTCAACCAGTTAGATTGGAATAAAATGATCGATAACCTGCTTGATTTCTGGAAACAAAATATCAGGCAACCTTCCGATTTGATCCATAAACGAAATTATTTTGGCCTGGCCTTTGATATTCTCCGGGGAAAGTTCAATGGGGTGACAGATACAAAGCCTTTACGCGAATTGGTCAAAAAAATCATAACCATGGATAATATCCGGAGAAGTCCGCTGAAACATCAAGTTGGAACTGTTAATTTCACCAATGGAGATATTATTTATGCCAATCCGGATTACCCTGATTTTTTAGATTATGTCATTGCTTCTTCTGCTATTCCAGTAGCAAGGCCGGCTATGATTATTGCCGGTAC
>JBEKST010000168.1:0-8800 GCA_049516815.1 Bacteroidales bacterium
CAGTCGAAAAGGTCAATTCCCTGGCGTCCAAAATCGCCAAATTAAACGACCAGATAAGCCAGTTAGGGGCCGGATCGACCACAGCATCGGCTAATGACCTGAAGGATCAAAGAGATACGGCCTTGAAAGACTTAAGCAATCTTATCGGGATTTCTACCTGGGAAGATAAAACAAACGGCGCTGTGACAGTGACCATTGGGATGAAATGGGGAATGAGAAACCTGAAGATGAATTATTAAAAGAGTTAATATCTCAGGAGAACATTGAGCCATGGAGTGTGAATGATAATTTAAAGTTGAAAGTTCTCTATCCATATTATTCCGAAGATGGTTCAAAGAATATAATTGATATTGACCTATTCCCAAACACAAAAAAGTACCTGCTTCTTCATAAAGAAAAATTAATTTCAAGAAAATACTTAATTAACGCTGGTAGGAAATGGTATGAGCTTTGGGTTCCTCATAGACCAGAGTATTGGAAATTCCCAAAACTTGTTTTTCCCGATATTAGTCCAAACCCCCGTTTTTATTTTGATACTGGTGGAAAAATTGTGAATGGAAATTGTTATTGGATAGTTGGGATGGAAAATAATGATTCAGAAAAACTATTATTGATTCAGGGAATTGCTAATTCAAAATTAATGACGAAATACCATGATTTAGTATTCAATAATAAACTTTACTCTGGTAGAAGAAGATATTTTACACAATATGTTGAAAAGTATCCTCTGCCTGATTTCAATTCAGCTACTGCCAAACAAATTGTCGGCATTGTAAAAAAATTAAATCACTTTGAAAATAAAGCGACGGTAAAAGATCTCGAAAATCAACTTGAAATAAAGGTCGCTTCATCCTTTGGAGTTGATCCCGTTTTTAATCTGGATTAAAGACAGCCTTCCCATTATATTTCTCAAAAAATGACATGCTTATTGATCTTTGACATTTATAACTCTCATTACTAACATATGAAAATAATTCACCAAGCTTTTCTCCCGGAGAAAGAATGATTCCTTCAATGATTTCAGTTTTTGGATTTGTTAGTGCTATTAAATACCTCACGTCAAACGTAGTGAAATTCATATTTTCAATAATTATTTCCTCTTTTTCAGGTGAATACCTTCCCAAATCAACCGTCTGGGTATCTTGAACTTTTACTTCCAGTAATTGATTTCGGATATCTGGGTAAGCGCCATCAAGTAAATCTTTTTCTTCGACCACATATCCTAATAAATCTAAAACTTTTTTTTCAAGTGACTGCCCCCTGGTTTTAGTGGCAGCAGAATCAAGTTTTTGTCCTATTAATTTCTTCGCAACAAATTTTTCTAGAAGATGAATTGAAAATAAATCTTTGAGTCCAGGTTCTTCAACCATTGGATTAGCAGGAGGTGAATATTCGTCTCGAAGATGATAGGATATTTTTGGGGTATCCGGATAGGTCAGGATTTTACTTCTACTTTCACAAATTGCTTTTCTTGCTTTTGAGGAAATAAGAAGTTGATGTTTAATCGTTGGTTTGCCAAACTTCCCGAATTTTTTTTCAATGTATTCAGGTGTAAGAATAACAATTGATGAAATAATATTACTACTAACGATAACTTTGACAAAAACAAACCTAACATCAGAACATTTCAAACTTTCA
Organism: Bacteroidales bacterium; assembly: GCA_049516815.1. Classification (GTDB taxonomy): domain Bacteria; phylum Bacteroidota; class Bacteroidia; order Bacteroidales; family FEN-979; genus FEN-979. Next base: position 1,639 of record JBEKST010000168.1, read on the forward strand.
CCAGATTCATATTTAATTAATAAGGAATGGCTTGCTGGAATTCGATTCCAAACTTGAAGATTGTAAGACTTTCCGCTTGTAATTAAATATGTATCAATAAACTCACGTCTTATTTTCGGAACACCTTTGGCTTTTGGTGGAACAATTTCATACTGACCTTCTTTAGCTAAATCTGGTAAGGGGTGATCTTCAAGAGTATGAGCAATTAGATTGCGAAGCCCCGAACCATCAGTTCGTGTTTTCCCAGTTAATTTGAATTGTTTTCCCAGTAGTACAAAAAGATTTTTAATTAGTATTTCAGGAGATGTCAGCATTTTGACTGACTCAGGAGGAGTCATGAAATCTTTATTCATTGTTAGATATTTAGCAAATCCGTTGGTTTCACTTCTAATGCCTTTGCAATTTTACGGAGGTTTAAGATAGAAATATTTCTTTCGCCTCGTTCAACAGAACCAATGTATGTTCTATCTAATTCGCATGCAAAAGATAGTTTCTCCTGAGAAAGATCGGCTTTAGTTCGAAATGCTCTAATACTATTTCCAATTTGCTTTAGAAAAGCTTTCTCTTCTTTCGAGTATAATGTACCCATAATAGAAATTTAGAACACAAAGTTGAATAATAGATGAATATAAGTCTACGGACTATAAGTATCTTATTTGTTATATTTGAACTGATTATCACTTGTGATAGAAAAATATAGGAAACAAGTAATTGCAATTATAGATAGAAACAAGATAAAAGTTAGTCAGCAGGCTTAATTTTGAATTTGAATCTAACTTGACTTCATAGAATGCAACCATACAATAATTGTTTTCGTCACTTGTTTTTAGAATAGTTGCATAAACCAGAAGTCCAATAATCCAATGATTAATAAAGTTTCATAAATGTTCACTTCCATGTCGAAAAGGAATATTACTTTTTTAACTTATTATTGATGATCAGAAATTACATAGCTAAATGAATGGTAATTCTGGTAAAAAGCTGAAATAAAATCATTTACTATTTCATTTCAGAACAATATTTCAGAATACCCGAAAGTGATTTTAAAATTTTGTGTTATTTTATGAACAATGTTAATTTTTTAACAATACTTTTTGTTTATTAAGTTTATCTTCCGTAATTTTGCACTTGGATTCAATTTCATCTCTTATCAAAAAAGAAGAAGAATTCAGAAAATAGCAGAGAAAGTTAAGCATCATGACCAGAATCACCTCATTAACAGATCTTACGAAGCTCCGGGATGAGTTAAAAGCTAAAACATCTTCCAGGTCGGAGAAATCAAACCCGGATAGAATCATCCAGGTTAAAGTCGCCATGGCTACCTGCGGAATTGCATCAGGGGCCAGGCCCGTAATGGATTACCTGAAAGAAGAACTGGAAAAAAGAAACATTCCTGCCCTGGTAACCAAGACGGGTTGCATGTGTTATTGCTATGCTGAACCTACCGTGGAAGTGACAATACCGGGAAAAGAGCCCGTTACATTCGGCTTTGTGAATACCAAAAAAGCGGACGAGATCATTGAACGATACATCCGGAAAGGGGAAGTGATTGAAGGCATCATCCCTGCCAACTATGAAACCATTGATAGCAAATAGCGGAGGAAGAAACAGATGGCAAAGAAGCAACTAAGGATAGCGCTCAGGAATTGCGGAGTAATCGACCCTGAAAGGATTGAGGAATATATTGAACGCGATGGTTACCAGGCATTGGGTAAGGTATTGACCGAACTCAGCCCGGAGGCAACTATTGAGATCATTAAAAAATCAGGATTACGCGGACGCGGAGGAGGTGGGTTCCCTACAGGATTAAAATGGGAGATTACCCGAAAGGTCGAAGCCGATCAGAAATACGTAGTGTGTAACGCCGATGAAGGCGACCCCGGTGCATTTATGGATCGTTCAGTGCTGGAAGGCGATCCTCATTCAGTGATCGAGGCCATGGCGATAAATGGTTACTGCACCAATGCCAGCAAAGGACTCGTTTATATCCGTGCCGAATATCCCCTGGCTGTTGAACGGTTGAAAATCGCCATGAAACAGGCCTCAGAATGGGGATTCCTGGGTAAAAATATTTTAGGGACCGGTTTTAATTTTGATATTGAGATCAGATATGGAGCCGGCGCCTTTGTATGTGGGGAAGAGACTGCCTTGATCCATTCGATGGAAGGACTTCGTGGTGAACCTACCGTCAAGCCCCCCTTCCCTTCCGAATCAGGTTATCTTGGAAAACCAACCAACGTAAATAATGTTGAAACCTTTGCCAATGTACCAGTTATCATCAATAAAGGCTGGGAATGGTTTGCAGGCATCGGTACCGAAAAATCAAAAGGGACGAAAGTTTTTGCCCTGGCCGGCAAGATCAACAAGGTCGGACTGATTGAAGTTCCGATGGGAACAACACTTCGCGAAATAATCTATGATATCGGAGGAGGATTGCAGAATGGCGCTACTTTTAAAGCAGTTCAGACCGGTGGACCTTCCGGTGGATGCCTGATGGAAAAGCACCTTGATGTTCCTATCGATTACGATAACCTGATTGCAGCAGGATCCATGATGGGATCAGGCGGAATGATTGTGATGGACGATGCTAATTGCATGGTTTCAATCGCAAAATTCTATCTTGAATTTACTGTTGAAGAATCCTGCGGTAAATGTTCCCCCTGCCGCATCGGAAACAAACGTCTTTATGAATTATTGGAGAAGATTACCAAAGGAAACGGAACCCTTGAAGATCTTGACAAACTTAGAAACCTCAGTATTGTCATTAAAGATACCTCCCTTTGCGGACTGGGCCAGTCATCCCCGAATCCTGTGCTTTCCACGATAGATAATTTTTACGACGAGTATTATGAACATGTTACCGCCAAGAAATGTCGCTCAGGCGTTTGCAAGTCGCTGATGACATATATCATCGATGCCGAAAAATGCATCGGGTGTACCCTCTGTGCAAGAAATTGTCCTGTTAACGCTATTACGGGCGAACGCAAGCAGGCTCACTACATCGATCCTGAAAAATGCATCAAATGTGGGGCCTGTATGGAGAAATGCAAATTCGATGCAATTTTCATTAATTAATGAGGACGGACGAAATGGAAATGATAAAACTGATGATCGACGGAAAACCGGTTGAAGCCGAAAAAGACACTACGATACTGAAGGCGGCGAAAACCGTTGGTATTGAAATACCCACTTTGTGTTATTTTGAACTCAAGGACCTGAATATTGAAAACAAGCCGGGAGGATGCCGTATTTGTGTAGTGGAAGTGAAAGGAAGACGAAACCTGGCACCTGCATGTACGACCAAAGTGGAAAACGGAATGGTGGTGAGTACCCATAATATAAGGGTTCTGAACGCAAGAAGAACCGTTCTGGAGCTGATCCTTTCGGATCACCCTGCTGAATGTCTGACCTGTGCTAAAAACGGAAATTGTGAGCTTCAGAGCATGGCACAGCAACTTGGCGTTCGCGAACTCCCTTATACAGGCGCACAATCCACTTATCGCGAGGACACATCCCCTGCGATCATCCGCGACATTGATAAATGCATCATGTGCCGCAGGTGTGAAATGATGTGTAATGAAGTTCAGACGGTAGGTGCGTTATCTGCTATCAACAGGGGTTTTATGGCAGTCGTGGCCCCGGCATTCGAAATGAATCTCGAGAAATCTACCTGTACTTACTGTGGACAATGTGTATCTGTTTGCCCCACTGGGGCCCTGACCGAAGTTGACCACTCACGTAATGTCATCAATGCCCTTGCTGACCCTACTAAAACTGTTGTTGTACAAACAGCACCTGCCGTCCGTGCTGCATTAGGTGAAGAATTTGGCCTTGCCCCAGGTACCCTCGTAACTGGAAAGATGGTTGCAGCACTCAGAAGACTAGGATTTGACTACGTTTTCGATACCGATTTTGCTGCCGACCTGACTATCATGGAAGAAGGAAGCGAATTTCTTGATCGCCTTTCCCGTAGCCTCAAGGGTGACAAAACGGTCAAGCTCCCTATTCTGACCTCCTGTTGCCCCGGCTGGGTTAATTTCTTTGAACATTACTTCCCTGAATTGCGGGATATTCCTTCAACGGCAAAATCGCCCCAGCAGATATTTGGGCCGATCGCCAAGGAATACTTTGCCAAAAAACTCGGAATCGAACGTAAAAACATGATCGTGGTATCGATCATGCCCTGCCTGGCTAAGAAATATGAATGCCAGCGCGATGAATTTAAAGTAAACGGGGATCCCGATGTGAATTATTCACTATCAACCCGCGAACTGGCTCACCTGATCAAATCGGCAAACATCGACTTTGACGCTTTGCCTGAAGAGGATTTCGATCAGCCGCTGGGGGAATCGACGGGAGCCGGTGTGATCTTTGGAACTACAGGCGGAGTAATCGAAGCTGCCTGCCGCACTGCCTATGAATTGTATACCGGGAAGAAGCTGGAAAAAGTTGATTTCAAAGAGTTGAGGGGATTTGAAAATATCCGTCATGCAACCATCGATTTTGATGGATTACCGATCAAAATCGGCATCGCCCATGGACTTGGGAATGCCCGTAAACTCCTGGAAGACATCAAAGAAGGACGGAATCATTTCCATGCCATCGAAATCATGGCCTGTCCCGGAGGATGCATAGGGGGAGGCGGACAGCCTTATCATCATGGAGATTCAGAGATCCTGAAGAAGCGCGCCGCAGCGATCTACCGGGAAGATGCCGGTAAAGCAATCCGGAAATCCCACGAAAATCCTTTCATCATCGAACTCTATAAAGAATTTCTCGGGAAACCTCTTGGAGAGAAAGCACACCACCTCTTGCACACCAAGTATTTTGACAAGAGCGCAAGTGTGTTCGTTGAAGAGTAAATAGCGAAGTAGCGAAATGGCGAAATAGCGAAAATAGATTACGCATCAAAACAAGTTTGTGACTTTGTCACTTTTAAAAGCAAAAAAATAGTAATAACACCCATTTATGGCCAAGATCAAATTACCGGAGAAGAAACAAAGGAGCTGAATGTCTCGGTCGCTCACGTTTATGGAGTCGTCACCTTTTATTCTTTCTTTACCATGACGCCCAAAGGAGAACATCCTATTTCGATCTGCCTTGGAACTGCATGCTACGTAAGGGGCGCCGATAAAGTTCTTGAAGAATTCAAACGCATATTAAATATCCAGGTTGGACAAACAAGTGCTGATGGCAGATTTTCCCTGAGCTGCCTCCGCTGCGTTGGCGCCTGCGGCCTTGCACCCGTTGTAATGGTCGGTGATAAAATATACGGACGTGTATCTCCTGCTGGCGTTAAAGATATAGTTGCAGAATACCTTAGCTAGATTGTGTTTTTTGGTCAATACTTATGGATGGACCCGCGGGAATTAAAATTTCTGCGGGTTTCGTTTTTAAGTATAAACTAATAAAACCGCATTGAGACTTCTTTGAGGAATTTTTCCTCCAGTACTCGGGTGATGCGGTGAACCACTGTACGACGGAGTTCGAGGTCGACCGGTAAATTGGGATCTTGATGGGCCACATTGATTTTTGTCCCGGCAATGAATTGGATCTCGTCTGAATCGAGGATCAGTTTTACAATCTCATCTGCAGGGCCCTTGCCCAGCTTGGTGGATTGATTATACTCTTTCAGGATTTCATTGACTTTGCTCAGGGTCAGGATTCCTTCAGTGATAAGTTCCACGCCTTCCATGTGGGAAACCGGTGGTAATTCGGGATCGGTAATGACATTGGAATCGGTGATCTCTTTTTTCCATTCCCTGGAAATAATGTCGGATGTAGTAGCGCCGCAAATGATTTTCTTTCCATCGAAAGCTTTAAGGATCCTGGCAAATTCGCTGTCGCTCTCCTCTTCCTGGGGCGGTCCTGTGCAGACCATAAGTTTTCGCGGTTCGCGGAAATAAACCACGGCACAACTCATATCATCCTTCGGGAAGAATTGATCGTTGAGGTTTGCTTTATTGATGACCCTTCCGGCAAGTTTAGCCGCTGAAATATCGTGTTCCTCCTTAATGGAATCAAAAACATATTTTTCAAAATTTTCCTGTCCCCAACCGGTCGGGAAAATTTCATTTCCGAGTCCTGACTGCACCACGCCATCGGTGCAAAACACGATGCGGTCTTCTTTCTTAGGCCTGAAGCTGGTTGCCAGAATTTCTCTTCCCGGATTTTTTTCAGAATCGAGAACGACTACATTCCACAAAGGTTCAAATCTTCTTCCTCCACGGAAAATGACGGTCTTCGGATTCTCAAATTCAAGGATCTTTGCCTCCCCTTCTCCATCGATTTCGAGGATGGTAAATGTGGAATAGTTCAGTTGCTTGACTTCATCAAAGGGAAGAGTGTTCATGATGGTATCCGCAATCCGGTTGATGCTTTGCCGTTCTTCGGTGAGATTCGCAGCCAGCGTTGAAGTGAGTATGGCCAGGAGATTTGCTTTGATTCCATGACCCAGTCCATCGGAAAGAACGATGATGAACCTTCCTTCTTCTTTTATTTTCTTTGAGAGAAAAACATCGCCGCAAACCCTTTCCTCGCTGTGGTTCTTCTGCTGGCAGTTGATCTCTATGTAAAAATTATCATCCAATGGTAAAGGATTATTTTTTAGGCGGTACCTGTTGTGATTCGATCACAGTTTTGAGGATCTTTTCCGTTTTTGCTGCGCCTTCGCCCAAAAGATAAGCGATCTTCTGAACCATATCGAAATTCTCATCGATGGCTTCAGAAAGCCTTCGCAGGATCTGCTCTTTCCTGACTTCCGGTGTGTACATGTCTCGCAGGATTGCTCCGGCGTATTTGTTTTTCCGAATGGGGAAGATCGAAACGCTCAGGGTATTGTCGCCATATTGAATATCCTTGTTTATGATCTCTTCGTCAGAATTCAGGACATAGGAAAACAATTTATAGAAATGCACAGGAAGCAACGACTTCAGATCGGCGCCGATGAGGCCGGGAATGACTTCGTCAACCATGGCGACATCTTCACCGAGAATGCGGATAAAGGCTTTGTTGGATTGCAGGATCTTCAAATTTTCATCTATTATAACGACACCGGAAACCAGTTTCTGAAGCATGGCCGACATGGTTTCGGTAGTTTCTTTTTCGATCTCCTGTTCATGCTTTGCTTTTTCTTCGGATTCTTTCAGCGCTGCCTGGGTCT
>JBEKST010000169.1:0-7406 GCA_049516815.1 Bacteroidales bacterium
TTCAATCGGACGGTATGATTGTTTCATCACACTATCAATGGCCGCCCCCAGAAATTGGCCATAATTATAAACAGGAATGATGATGCTTACAAGTTCATTCATTTTTACCTGATTTTAGAAAATTAATTATTACCCTGGGTATCTGGCCAAGATCCGTTCCCAGTTCGAGTATATAATTAGGAACCTTACGTACAAACCTGTCAAGATATCGGTTTGCATCCTGTTGTTCAGCCTTTGGTATCATAAAAATCGTGGTAGGAGCCATAGCCAGAAATCCCTTGGCAGGGGAAACCTTTTTTAATTTGGTATCAAATAATCCAGTTACTTCCGGAATAAAAATAGCTTTTACAGGGAATCCGGCCGAAATTTTATCAGGGAAACAACGATAGAAAAAATAAAGTGCTTTTTCATCATTCAGGTCTCCTTGATCACTCAATGCCGGTTTTAAAGAAGGAAATCGATCAATATCATGAGCATCCAGTTTTCCGGTATTATAAAGGCTGTAAACATGTGGATGAGGATGATCATTTATAAGACAAAAATCATCACTAACATACAATAATTCTGAATTAAGACAATTCAGGGTTGTGGTCGATTTGCCGGATCCCCCCTTTCCAACCAGGAGAATACCGCCATGAGGAAATCCTACAGCTCCGGCATGTACCACCTGACATTGGCGGGTTCTCATCCATCTTTGAAAGATCAACCTCAGTGGAGAAGCCTGATCATAGTATGGAATCGCTGCTGCATCACCTGTCCAATATATTCCCAGGTTCCTTGCCTTATTTAATAATATGATCGTATTATTTGAAGGATGGTAAACGATCATCAGGGTTTCATCATCATACCTCCAGATTTCTCCCGGAATGGCCTGATCGTTGATCTTCCAGGGAATTGCGGGTATTTTAGTACGTGTGGTAGTACTGTCCCATAAGCAAATAGTCAGATCACTTTCTGAGGCCTGACGGCATGCAAGATGTTCAAGGGCTGGCATTATATAAGGTATCAATCCTTGTCCGCAAAATTTTAACCGGATAGTAAAACCATTGATCTTAAAATATTTGTTGACATCTCCGCCAACTACAACAGATGCACTTTGCAAGGAATTATAAACATCATCGAAATATTCTATATACATAGGGTTTTCTTTCATCAGGCTTTGACCCGGCACGTGGGGAATGTGATGGGTCATTCTTGAACATCCAGGTCAGGATCAGGTGGTTTAGGATTTGGCCAGCCTGATTCATCGACCTCGTGCACCGGGTCCAATAAAAGCAAATCTTGCATATCTGTATACCGGTTCAATACAGGGGATTCAAAATGAGATTTTTCAAGATTACTATTCTTTTGAATTGTTTCTTTCTCTTGTTGTGGAATGGCATCAAGCTCTTTTTCATCCCTGATGATAAGTCCTTCATCCAGCAAATGTTCAAGAAACTTTTCCAAAGAAGAAACAATTTCCATATTGTTCCCCTCGTATTTGCTGATGATACCTTTCAGAATACCGGTTTTGGATCCGTCCTGAAGAACCAGGTTGAATATGTCAGCTGCTGAGCCCGAGATAGAATAGTAATTGCCATTGTCAAGGTTAATGAGAACTACTTCGTTTTCGTAAGTCTCATAAACTACATTTGGAGTTTTGATTTTGAAATATGTCATAAACTGTGTCATCCTTCATCATTTTAGAAAACATTATAGAATCCGGGTTCACCGGATCTGACATTTTACAATATTACACGAAAATCATATAACCCAATTTCAATTTTTGAGTACAATTGAAGATCTTTACTTATTATCCAGAACCCTGCTCAGAATGCCTTTTATATCATTTTTAAATCTATCCTGCGAAAAATTTTCTCTGATTTTTAATCCGTTTGCTATTAAATTTTCCCGTAACCCTGTTTGTTTTATAATGGATTCAATTCTATCGGCTATTTCTTCAGGGTTATTAGGGTTGAAATAAAGTGCAGCATCTTCCAATTGAGATGGCATACCGTAAATATCCGAAACTATAGGGGGACACCCCAATAGAATTGCTTCAACAGGGGGAATATTCGTTGGGCCAAAAAATGTTGGCATTACCATTGCCAGGGCATTTTGGTAAAAAGCAACAATTTCAGATTCAGGAATATATCCGTGAAATTTTACTTGCCTTTCTAGATCATTGTCTTTAACAAATTTCACAAGCCTTTTATATTCAAGTTCCTTGTTACCTGAAAAAAGTAACATAATAACCGTTCCTTTGTCTCTCAATATCTTTAGGGCTCTTAGTAGATTATAATGATTTTTATGCGGCCAGAACTGGGCCGGATAAAAAATGTATTTTAAAGATATATCTGAGATATCTGATCCGGGAAAAGCATCAGCATGATTGGAATAGATGTAATCCGGGGCGATAAAAGACAGGACATAAATTCCTGCTTTAATTTTTTTATACGATGCTATAATATGTTCCTTGCCTAATCCGGAATCCACCAATACGATCTTAGATAAAATTAATAATCTTTTAAAATAATGTTCCCTGTATTTGTAAACAAAATAACTTCCGGACTCTTTAAAGCGCCTTTCATACCGATGCATCAGATCATGGATTGTTCCAATCACTTTTGACCTCACTAAGCAAGCAATTGTATCAGATGCAGGAAAAATTATGATATCAAAATTCCGGGCGTTAATAAATTTGATTTCTGAATCAATTTTATCAGCAATAAATCTCACCAGGTTGATTAGACCAATTGAAATTAGAAACTGATATAGCTTCTTAAAGATTTGAAGCTTTTTTATAAAAACGCACTCAATTCCGGGAAATTTATCTAAATATTCTTTCCACCTTTTAGAAGTATAAAGCGCGGTTATTGAAAGATCTTCTGAAGAAAGTGAATTTAATGCATTAATCCAAGCTTTACTATATTGAAATGCACCTCCGTAATTCTCACGGGAATCAATATAAATAGCTATTCTATGCATTTTTCTTTAAAATGAAGAAAACATACCAATCCTTTTCAGATGGTGATTTAAATTTAAGCCAGGAATATAAGTGTTCAATACTGAAATTTGTCATTTTTGAAAATAATTCAACCTCATTCCTGAACAAATATCGCATGGAATGTATTTCATGAAATTCAGTTACCTGGTTACGCTTCAAATCATTTATTAATATCTGAAGCCTGACATCAACTACTGATTCGTTATAATGAATTACCGGCTCAGCAATCCTGATAATTTCTGTCTGCTTATCTTTCATCCTTTTCATTTTTACTGTTGGCAGATCATTCATCACGCCGGGACCATACCAACAATCAAAAAGAAAATAACCGCCAGGATTTAGATGATTATAGACTGATTTAAATGATGCTTCTAAATCTTCATTCCGGATTTGGTAAGACATGACATGAAAAAGAGATGTAATTATATCAAAAGTTTTATCCAATTTAAAATTCCGGATATCGCCTTTTGAAAAAGAAACAATACCTCCAAAATTTCTCACAGCCTCTTTTAACATGGTATCACTATTATCAATACCATGTACCTTATATCCTTTCTCAACGAGTAAACTTGCATGTTTACCGGTACCACAGCCAATATCCAGAAGGCAGGAATTCTCTTTTTTTAACCTTCGTATTATTTTATCAATATAAAAAGCCTCGGAAAGATAGTTTTTATCTTTATATATCAGATCGTAGTATTTGGAATATTCTTTAAAATAGCTCATTAATTTATTATGCTTTAATCTAAGTGAAAATTTTATTGACTTTTTCCGCAACATAATTAATTTGCTCTTCCGTTATCGCTAATCCGCTTGGCAGATAAAAGCCTCTTCTGGAGAGTAATTCACTGACAGGAAAAGATTCATCAGAATGATATCCTAATTGATGTAAAACAGGTTGCTCGTGTAAACCCCAGAAAAAAGGACGGGTTCCGATACCATCTTTTGATAACTCTTTCATTGCCGATTGCGCATCCCAATGATAATCACTATTAATGACAATACCAAAGACCCAATAAATATTTCTGGCATACTCTTTTTGGGCCAAAGGCAGTTGAATGTATGTATTATCGTTTAATCTTTCCTTATAAAGTTCACCTATCCGTCTTTTTTTCAGGATAGATTCTTCAATCCTTTCCAACTGTGCAAGGCCAACTGCTGCCTGCATGTTTGTCATTCTTGCGTTATAGCCTAATTCATAATGGATAAATCGTTGTTGCGGTACAAAACATAAATTACGCAACAACCTGCAACGTTCGGCTAATCTGTCATCATCTGTAAAAACCATACCACCTTCACCGGTAGTGATGTGTTTATTCGGATAAAAACTTACTGTTGAAATATCACCAAAACTTCCGCACTTTTTTCCATAATAATCCTGCCCCAGCATCTCAGCTGCATCTTCAATTACTTTTAAATGATACTTTCCGGCAAGTTTAAGGACCGGGTTCATATCCACCGGTAGCCCATAAATATGAACAACCATAATACCTTTCGTTTTGGAGGTGATTTTCCTTTCAATCTGGTCCACATCCATATTCCAGGTATCCGGTTGCTGGTCAACAAAAACCGGTTTGCATCGTTTCCTGAGAAGTCCTAAAACACATGAGATGATTGTGAATGATGGCATGATGATTTCATCATCCTCCTTAAATTCCAAGGCATCTATGGCAATATCAATAGCGATAGTGCCATTCGATACGGCAATTGCATGTTTCCTGCCCAAATAAGCAGCCAGATTTTTCTCAAATTGCTTTACAAATGGTCCTTCCGATGATATCCATCCGGAATCAATACATTCAAGAAGATATTTCTTTTCATTGCCGTTCAGCAATGGCTCATTCACAGGAACATTCATATTTATCATTTATTAATTATCGGCCTAAATCGTGTCTTATCCTGATCACCTGCATATGGACCTTGTTTGACTTCAACCATCTCAATATCTTCCAATACTTCAAAACCGTGACCTCCGGTCATTAATAAAATAACATCACCCTTGGATAAAACCCTACTCTCAATGAATACCTGGGAATTAGAATAGAAATCAACCCGGATTTTCCCGGATTTAATAAATAGTACTTCCTGAGTATAGCGTGTTTCACGTTTAACCAGATTATGAAAGTGTGAATCGATCACCTTACCTTTTGGGTGATTCATATAAGCAAGTTGCTGAGAGAACTCATCATTGGTAAAATAATGAATACCAGGATGCTTAAAACTATCATAAAGAATGATTGCTAATTGCTGATCCTGATAATTTATTTTTTCAATTTCCATAATTTTTTCTCTTGGATGAACCAAAATTAGATCAAATCCGTCATTCTCAGAATCACTGAATATGTTGAATGAAAGAGATAGTTCTGATTTTGCTTAATTTCTTAGGTAACCTCCTTTTGTGACATAAAAAAAACGGCTAAATTAAAACAAAGGTTATACTGATCTTCTACTGTAAAAGCCACTCAAATCTATTATACAAATATACGTTTTCTTTATCTATTTCATTTTCCTCTGTTAATTCAGAAGGATTTGACGTTTGCACAATGATACACCCATCAGTTCGATTCTGTGTGCATTGTGAACGATACGGTCAAGCACTGCATCGGCAATGGTTTGTTCTCCGATAATGTCGTGCCAATGCGAAACGGGCAGTTGTGATGTAATTCTTAGGGTATAAACAGATTCTTTAACTTTTGAGTTTCCTACTATACCGATACGGAACAAGTTTGCAAAATCTTAGCTACTGTTCCTATCGGCATTACTGTATCTAAAAGAAAAATGCTTTGCATTTTTATTAAGATGCAGTACAATATACTTTGAAGGTAAACAATTAAAAATTTCGGTTATATTGAAACTGAAATTGAAGAATCTAATGATTTAGTTGAGTTGTATGTTCTTCTGAGGATACTTGATGATCTGTCTGAAAAAATAACCTGAATTTTAACAAAAAAATCAGGCCGAATTCAGAACTAATTCACGACGAAAAAACGATAAACCTGAAAATAGAGTTTTACAAACCTATTTGCTGCCAGACTGTCAGAAAAAATATAAAAAATTATTTGTTTATCCCCCACAGTTTATTGGAGGTACAATATGTCTACTTACGAAGGTATAATTGAAATTGTCAAATACCCAAATTGTCAAGTCAATTCTTCAGGCAGCGAGCACTAAATCCGTAGGTCTTGATGTATGAGAGCCGGTCTACATTAGTGTTATCGTAGTTCATATGCCGCATCCACGTTTCTGTCATGGAGTACACCGAGGATGACCCAAACCACCCAACCTGACTAAGAAATACAAAATTACCACTTGGTGCGCGTTCGCCACCCGGTAGAGCCGTAAACCCGCTACTATTGGTAGCGCCTGTATTGGGTGACTGCCAATGAACATATCCTGCTTCTTTCAACGCCCCTCCGGCAACACTTGTACCACCGAGATAGGTTGTCAGGTTTGTCCATTCGGCATCCGTTGGCAAATGCCATCCATTCGGACATATACCTTGTGCGCCTGGAGTCACTACATATTGCATCATCTCATCCCATTGATAGAGGCCTCCATAAACATTACAGTTAGCTGCATCGTTATTGTAACAATACTTTTCAATTATACTGTCATTAGTTTGATTGTTGTTGCCAGTTGTTATCATTGTCCCAATGTTCAGGTTTTCCTTAAACCAACATTGGGTCCCAATTTGAACCGTTATGTAAACCTGCCCTCCATAGTTTAAAGCGGGTATGTCAGGGCAGGGAATTCCTTCGATAATCTTAAACTGGTAATTTTGAATTTGTTCCGGCTTGTTGCTTGTAACATCGCTTCCTGCAACTCCGGCAGGAGTCTGTGCATAACCTGTATAACGTAATGAATCACTAGGAGAAAAAGTAAATCCGTCAACTGATTCTCCCTTTTTAAGAATCAGTGATGATGATGAAACAAGTCCTTTGTAAACTAAACGACAATTCGTTGAAACCTGGTCGGGAAATGCGAGAAGCTGCTTTGCCTTGATTGTTCCTTTACACGATGCCGTGAAGATGTATAAATGTTCATTCCCGCCGGTCAGCGTAAATGAATGTAATCCTTTATCAAGTACCAGGATCAGGCTGTTCAGTTCCATTCCAACTTCGTTGTTTACCGCAAACCTTATTCGTTGTTTCTCCGGCACATAAACCCGGATAGAAGTTTCCTCCCTGAAAGGATTAGGAAAATTTGGAAAAATAATCAATCCATCATCCTGACTCAAATAATGTGTACCAATGCCGGTACCTATATCAAGAACCAGAACCGTATCAGGGAAATACAGCGCCGTGTCACAACCTTTGCTAAGGTTTTCGACAAGGATACTGTCGAGAGGAACATACTGGCCGTAATAACCTGCTGTAAAGCTCAGTTCAACTACTGATACGGACTTCTGGGCGAACGCATT
>JBEKST010000170.1:0-6584 GCA_049516815.1 Bacteroidales bacterium
AGGAGAATTGAATCCGGAAGAATTTGAAATGGAAATAATTGATGCCGGCGCTGAAGATATTATCCTGGAAGACGATTTGTTTACCATCACGACGGCAATGGAGGACTTCGGGAACATGGTGAAGAAATTGGAACAGTTGAACATCGAACCTGAAAGTGCTTCCTTACAACGCATTCCAAAAACGACGGAGACACTGGATACCGATTCGGCAAGAAAAGTTTTAAAACTGATCGATATCATTGAAGAAGATGAAGATGTTCAGAATGTTTACCACAACCTCACCTTGACGGATGAGCTGATGGAGGAATTGTGACTTCTTTAAACCAGGCAAATAAACTGAACCAGGTTCACATTCTTCAGAAGGGCCAGTTTCTTCCGTAAGCGGATCCGGGAAATTTCTGTGCTCGGAGCCGTGATTTTTAGAATCTGTGAAATTTCCTTTGTACTGAGATTCATGCGCAGCAGTGCACAAAGTTTATGATCGTTGGGTGTAAGTAGTGGGAACTTTTCACGCAAACGGTCGAAGAAACCAGGATGAATCTTCTCAAAATGAGCCTTGATCCTATACCAGTCGTTCTCGAATTTGACATTCTCATCGATGGTTTTCAGGATTTTCACAAAATCGTTTTTTGTAATGGTCTTTCCTTTTCTGAGGTATCGGTTCACATCTTTCCGGATCAGCCCGATGATCTTGTTCTTCTGTGAAATGAAAATAGAAGAAGTGGCAAGTTCGCGGTTGATGAGATCTAACTCCATTTGATGCTTTTGCCTGTGTAATTGGTTAACCTTATGTTCTGCCTTGATCTTTTCCTGCAAACGCATCTCGATCTCTTTTTCCGCTTTTTTCCGCTGTTCCATTTCGTTTTGAAGGTCGGCGGTAGCTTTTTCATGCGACAGTTCGAGTCTACGCTGGTAATTGGAAAGTTCAATAGACATCTTTAAATGATCAATGTCAACCGGCTTGAGAAGATAAGCATAGGGTTTGAGCGAAAAAATTTTGCTAAAAGCTTCCTTTTCATTCATGGAGGTAAGAAAAATAATCCCGCAATGGCGTTTATCCGAGAGGATTTTTGCCGTTTCAATTCCATCCATTTTCCCTGAAAGTATGATATCTATAAGAATGATATCCGGTTAATTGTCGTTAGCTGCAAGTGCATCAATCGATTCAATAGCATTTTCCCCTTTTCCATCAATTCCCAGCACTTCATAACCGAGCCCGATAATACGGTGTTTTAAATCATTGGCGATGATGATGTCATCCTCAACAATGTACAATTTGATTTTTTCCATTTTTTCTTTTTTAAGTAAAGAATTCAATGAATCTTTTTCAAGGGAATATTAAAATTTAAGATCAGAATTTGTGACAACATTATAAGTATCGATGGCGATAACCAGTTCCTCGTTAGTGGGCATCACCATGGCGAGTACTTTTGATCCCGGACGGGTGATGATAAATTCTTTACTCTTCAACATTGAATTCCGTTCATTGTCATAATCGATACCCATAAATTCAAGCCCTTCCAGGATCTTACGGCGTGATTCAATATCATTTTCCCCGATCCCACCGGTAAAAACAATAAGATCAACACCTCCCATCGCGGCAGCATAAGACCCGATATATTTTTTAACACGGTAAGCAAACATATCCAGTGCAAGCCGGCAGCGGACATTTCCTTTTTCAGCGGCAGTTTCCACATCACGCATGTCGTAGGATATCCCGGAGATCCCAAGAACCCCACTTTTTTTATTGAAAAGGTTATTGGTCTCTTTCATGCTCAGGTTATCCTTTTCGGCAATATAGAGCAGTACACCAAGATCAACATCCCCGCTGCGGGTGCCCATCATCAGTCCTTCCACCGGCGTAAACCCCATGGAAGTATCGATCGATTGTCCATTCTTAATCGCGGCCACCGAAGATCCATTTCCGAGATGACATGTAATGATATTGATATTATAAAAATCCCTCCCAAGGTATTGACATGCTTTCTGGCTGACGAATTTATGAGAAGTGCCGTGAAATCCATACCTTCTTATTTTATACTTCTCATAAAGCTCGTAAGGAATCGGATAAAGATACGAGTGAGGAGGCATGGTTTGGTGGAATGAAGTATCGAATACAGCGACCTGTGGAACATGGGGAAGGATGGATTCTATGGATAAAATTCCTTTGAGGTTGGCAGGATTATGCAGGGGCGCCAGCTCAATGCACTTTTCAATGTCCCTTTTAACGTTGGCTGTGATCTTTACACTGGTCCTGAAATTTTCACCTCCATTAACAACCCGGTGTCCAACCGCTACAATTTCGCTTTCATCCTTAATGACGCCAACCTCAGGATCCTTAAGCGTTCTGAAGATTAGGTTGATGCCAACCTGATGATCCGGTACGAACTGGGTGGTTTGATACTTGTCTTTTCCCTGAACCTCGTGGTTAAGCAAACTACTCTCCAGCCCGATCCTGTCAAGTAATCCTTTTGCAAGCAGTTCGTATTCTTTGCTCATTTCAATGAGCTGATACTTAATGGAAGAACTTCCGCAATTCAATACTAGAATTTTCATAGCTTCAATGCTATCAGTTAATTGTTATGTTGAGTAAATTATAAAGTTCTGTAGCCAGGAACACTATTGTTATGGTGTACAAATGTAAAAGAAATGAGTCTTGATTCCAAATCCCGGGATAAAATTTATTTAAAATCAATTCAAAAGGATTATAAGGTCATTTTTGTGGGGAGATTTTCAGGTACGTTTAAATATCACCCTGTTAGAGCAGGAAGCGTATTTTATATGGAATCAATTTAAATAAAATGCTATTGATTCACGAGCCATCTAATATTGTATTTTTGATTTTGGATCAATTATCTACTCATGGCGCTGATAAATTCTGTTCTTTCCTGGCTGATGAAACAGAGAATCCATCAGATGGAGCTCTTCATGAAGTATCCTCATGAAGTACAGCTCGATTGGTTCAGCCAGTTACTGAACCAGGCAAAAAATACCGAATGGGGCCGCATTCACGATTATAAATCCATCTCAAGGCCGGAAGAATTCAAGGCACGTGTCCCGCTTAACGATTATGAAACAATGAAGCCTTATATTGAGAGGTTGCGCAAGGGGGAACAAAATATTTTATGGCCTTCGGAAATCAAATGGTTTGCAAAATCATCCGGAACAACTGCTGAGAAAAGCAAATTCATCCCAGTAAGTGAAGAAGCTCTTGAAGAATGTCATTTTAAAGGGGGGAAAGACTTGCTTTCCATCTATTTCAACAACCATCCTGACTCCCTGCTTTTCGATGGAAAAGGAATTGCCATGGGAGGAAGCAGCCAGATTACGGAGATAAACAATGAGTCTTTCTATTATGAAGGCGATCTTTCCGCGATCATTATCCAGAACTTACCATTTTGGGTGGAATTCAGACGAACACCCAATCTTTCCATCGCCCTGATGGATGAATGGGAAAACAAGATCGAAAAAATGGCCAGCGCCACGATCAACCATGATGTTACGAGTGCATCCGGAGTTCCTTCCTGGACCCTGTTGTTATTCAGAAGAGTGCTGGAGATTACCGGAAAATCGAACCTTCTTGAAGTCTGGCCCCGATTTGAGTTGTTCATCCACGGAGGCGTGAATTTTGTTCCGTACCGGGAACAATTCTATCAACTGCTGCCATCCCCCAAAGTGAATTACCTGGAAACCTACAATGCCTCCGAAGGGTTTTTTGGAATCCAGGATCGCGACCATGTGGATGATATGCTTTTAATGCTGGATTACGGGATTTATTATGAATTTCTTCCCATCGACAGGTTGGAATCAGATCACCCGGAGACCATCTCTCTGGAAGAGGTGGAAACAGGGGTCAATTACGCACTGGTGATCTCTACGAATGCCGGTTTATGGCGATACCTTATTGGTGATACGGTCACATTCACTACACTAAATCCATACAGGATCAAGATCTCCGGAAGGACCAGGAACTTTATCAATGCCTTTGGGGAGGAAGTTATCATGGATAATGCAGAAAAAGCCCTTGCCGTGGCTTGTGAAAAATGCCAGGCCATTATTTCGGAGTACACTGCCGGCCCGGTCTATTTCAGCCAGGGGAAAAGGGGGGCCCATGAATGGCTCATCGAATTTGAGCAGGAACCCGTTGATCTCGGCTTTTTTATCAATGTACTTGATAATGCCCTTAAATCTTTGAATTCAGATTATGAGGCCAAAAGGTATCACGATATGATCCTGGGGGAACCCATTATCCGTATGATGCCTAAAAACACCTTTTATTCCTGGCTTAAATTCAAAGGTAAACTGGGTGGCCAGCACAAAGTGCCGCGTTTGTCGAATGACCGGAAATACATTGAAGAAATATTGAGGATGAAGAATCCTGTGTGAATAAGTTATTATTAACATTTCTTTCGACATGTGACTTTTTTCAGTATGTTTGAAATGTAATAGAAATCGAATTATGCATATTGCTATCGCTGGAAATATCGGATCCGGAAAGACAACGTTGACCGGACTGTTAGCCAAACATTTCGGTTGGACGCCACATTATGAAGATGTGGATACGAACCCTTACCTGAACAGTTTTTATGAAGACATGCAGCGTTGGTCGTTCAACCTGCAGATCTATTTTCTGAATTCGCGTTTTCGCCAGGTCGTTGAGATTCGAAAATCGGGGGACACGGTAGTACAGGATCGTACCATCTATGAAGATGCCTATATCTTTGCGCCAAACCTGCATTCCATGAACCTGATGAGCACACGGGATTTTGAAAATTACTCCTCTCTTTTTTCCCTGATGTGTTCCTTTATCCAGGCGCCTGACTTACTCATTTACTTACGGGCCAGTGTTCCCACGCTCGTAAACCAGATCCAGAAACGCGGCCGGGAGTATGAAAATGCCATTCGGTTGGATTACCTGAAAGGACTGAATGAACGTTATGAGAACTGGATCTCCGGGTATGTCCTTGGAAAATTATTGATCGTTGAGGTTGATAATATGAACATTGCCGAGAATCCTGAACACCTGGGCAATGTCATTGAGCGCATCAACGCGGAATTACACGGACTTTTTTAAATCCATGAAGATACTTGGAGTGATACCGGCCCGGTACGGCTCCAGCCGCTTTCCGGGGAAACCGCTGGCAGATATTCTGGGGAAACCCATGATACAACGAGTGTATGAACAGGCAAAAAAATGCCTTCTCCTCGATGAACTGATCGTGGCAACTGATGATGAAAGAATTGCCGGTTGCATCCAATCTTTTCACGGGAACGTGATGATTACACCTGAAAACATGAACAGCGGAACCGAAAGATGCAATGCCGTTGTAAAAAATTTTTCCGGGGGAGCAGCATTTGATGTGGTGATCAATATCCAGGGCGATGAACCCTTCATTGACCCGCAACAGATCTCGCAACTTGCCGGGTGTTTCCTTTCGGAAGAGGTGGTAATCGATACGATGGTAAAAAAGATCACGCAACCGGATGACCTGATCAATCCCAATGTAGTAAAAGTTGTTTTTGACAGAAAGTACAAGGCCCTCTATTTCAGCCGGCACCCTATTCCCTTTTTACAGGGAACTGAACCCAAGGATTGGCTGAACGGAGCAAATTATTACAAACATATCGGAATTTATGGATACCGCACCGGTATCTTAAAAAACATTACGCAACTTCCGGTTTCCCCGCTTGAAAAAGCAGAATCACTGGAGCAACTTCGATGGCTCGAGAATGGTTATCATATATATGTTAAGGAAACTGATTATGAAAGTATTGCCATCGATACTCCAGGTGATTTATTAAAAATTACGAACATTTCCTGACAGGTTGTTCCTCTTTTTTATATCTTAGCACATTCAGGGGAAAATAGATCTCAATTGTCCTATCATTTTAAGAATGAAAATCGACGTTGTAAAATACATACCACAACTTTTATACCGGCACGATTGCGTGATCATCCCCGGATTCGGGGGATTTATCGGGAATTATTCCCCTGCCATGATCAACCCTGTGTACCATACTTTTTATCCTCCGTTTAAATCCCTGCTCTTTAACATTCATCTGAAACAGAATGATGGCTTGTTGGCTTCCTGTATATCCCAGGCCGAACAGATTCCCTATGAGCATGCTATGGAACTGATCCGGATGATGCTGGAGAACTGGAACCAGGAACTGGAAAACAAGCAGGAACTGGTCATTGAAAAAGTCGGGAAAATCATAAAAGAATCTGATGGCATCTTTCAGTTTGAACAGGATCCTTCCGTCAATTACCTGCCGGATGCTTTTGGACTGACGACCATTGTTTCTCCTGCAATCTGGCGCCCTGGAATGCAGGATAAGCTGGAAAAAAAGCTCGACCGTTATATATATGCTCCTTCTGGAAAATCACGGAAACTGGCACGGACACTGAAGTGGGCAGCCATGATTGCGATTCCGGTAGGACTTGCCGTGTACCTTAGCCTTACAAATATGGATCAGATCCGGAGTTTTCAAGAGAATTACACCGGTTTCCTTTTTTCCAATTCAGCTCCGGTAGTAAAAAAAACTGTTGAATCCTCCAAAATTCTTCTCCCTACAAAAAAATC
>JBEKST010000171.1:0-6545 GCA_049516815.1 Bacteroidales bacterium
TTCCTCTTTCGGTGCAACTTTAGGTTCCAGTTTTACTTCCTGTTTTGGCTTTTCAACAGGCGGTTTTACTTCTGCCGTGACAGGTGCCGGGACCGGAACTACATTCTCAACCGGTTTGGGTTCCTCTTTTGGTGTAACCTGCGGTTCAGGTTTAATTTCCTGTTTTGGTTTTTCAACAGGTGGCTTTACTTCGGCAGTAACAGGTGCCGGCACCGGAACTACATTTTCTACGGGTTTGGTTTCCTTTTGTGGAGTGGGATTTGAAACAGCTGCGATTGCAGGTTGAATAGTAAGTGCAGGCAACGGTCCTACCACCCGAAAACTATAAATATCATCCTCCCCTCTTCCTCCTGGGCGGTTGGCACTGAAAAGGCCAACCGAGTCATTTTTATACATCGCCAGTGCAAAATCATCATACGAGGAGTTGATTGGTTTTCCCAGGTTTTGTGGAATCAACCATACATTTCCCACCTTTCTGGTCACAAAAATATCAAGGCCTCCATAACCCGGATGTCCATCGGAAGCAAAATAGAGATCGCCATTGTCGGCTACAAAGGGAAACGTCTCATTTCCGAAAGTATTGACAATTGGGCCAAGGTTGGCAGGTTTGTTCCATGTGCCACCATCCCTCGAAGAAACATAAATATCCGTCCCGCCATAACCGCCATCGACATCAGAGACAAAATAAAGCGAACTTCCATCGGGTGAAAGCGCCGGATATCCTACAGAATAATTGTTGCTGTTAAAAAAGAAAGGCTTCATCTTAGACCATTTATCTCCTGTCTTCGTAGCCGAGAAAATCTTTAATTGGTAGGACTGTCCATCTTCAGATTCATCTTTTGATTTGTCGGAAGATTTTATGGTCCGTGTGATAAAAACCTCATTCCCGTCTTTGCTGAATGTAGCCGGGCCGTCATTTGAGCCATTATTGAAGAATTCCGGGACAAGTTGCGGCAAGGTATAGTCCCCGTAATAATCTTCTGCTTGCTTTGGCTTGGCAAACACCAGTTTCAAGTATCCATTTCCTGCCCAACCTGATTTCTTATTCTCATCGGCAGACATGATCCGGTCAGTGGCGAACATCACACCCTCTTTATAAAATACCGGCCCAAACTCAGAACTAACCGAATTCAGGTTCCTGGCATTATTCACCTCAAATGCATAAGGTTTTTCATCCCAGGCGATGGCACTGTCACAAAAGCTGGCATAGATTTTTCCCCTGTGGTCATCCGGCATCAGCGAATCATAACGGAGAAATATTTTCTTTGCGGCTTCGTAATCACCGCATGCACGCAATGCTTTGGCATAATAAAAATAAGTCAAAGGCTCGATATTCCCTAATCTGATCGCCCTGAAATACCATGCCTTGGCATCCTGCATATCATTTTGAAGGCGGTAACAATCCGCCATGAGAAGTGTTGCTTCCGATTTGGTCTTAGGATCGGCTTTTTGAATAAACTGATGCAGAATTTCAATCGCTTTTGAATAATTGTACTGCGTCATTTCATTCTTCGCAGCTTTAATTTGTCCGAAAGCAGTGGTGAACAGTCCGGCGGTAAGGATTAATGTAACAACGAGGACTTTCACCTTGTAAAACGCGAAAAACCGAAACGGGATAAAAAACATAAAAAGCCTGATAGAGTAAGGTTTAAGTTGAAAATTCCAGGCATGGAATTTCTCCATATTTTTTTAAACCAAAGTACGAACACCCAAAGCACGGGAGAACCAACGGAATGAAAAGAAACTAACCGGGTTTTGTTCATTACCTCACATTTTCCGTATAGATGGCATGTGTTTTCATCTTTCCGGTATTCATTTCCCGGCTAATCAGCCTTCAATTGTGGGAAAATGTTCTAATAAATATTTGAATTGCCTTGCAGGATTTTAAAAAAAATCGTAATTTTGCCCTCCCAAATTGAAGGAAAATGACAAAAAGAACATTTCAGCCATCTAACCGTAAGAGAAAGAACAAACAAGGATTTCGTGAAAGAATGTCAAGTGCAAATGGCCGGAAGGTATTGGCTTCCAGAAGAGCTAAAGGAAGGAAAAAACTTACAGTTTCCGACGAACCTATGGATCAGAAATAATTTCGATTATTTTAAGCCGGATCATGCGGATACCTGAGCATTTTTGTCTATTCCTGAATAAATGTCTTCCCAAGCATAGAGTCTCAGGCAGAGAATCAATTCGATCTTACTATAATGCGCAATATGACTGGGCACAAACCAGTTATGCGCTACATTCCAAATATCTTGATCTCGAAGGCAAAACCGTTCTGGATGCTGGTTGTGGTATGGGTGGAAAAACAACTTTTTATGCTGAAAAAGGATGTAGATTAATTATTGGAATCGATATTGACGAGAAAAGCCTGGAAAATGCAAGGACTTTTGTTAAGGAGAAAAATATTCAGAATGTGGAGTTTATTCATGGAAGTCTTGATGCCATGCCATTTGAATCGGATAAATTCGATATCATCATCATTAATGATGCAATTGAACACATCCGCAGACCGATTTTAACTAAAGCGCTTGAGGAATGTAAAAGGGTCGTCAAACCAAGCGGCCTGATATGCCTTGAATTTCCGCCATGGTCAAGTTTTGATGCATCCCACCTGTATGATTATATTTATATTCCTTGGTGTCAGTTACTTTTTTCACAGAAAACCCTGCTCAATGTGATGAAAAGCATGAATTCCAATCAAGAGGTCATAGGCATTTCATCACTTATTGAACAATATCAGGAATTAAACCGGATTACGATAAAGGAATTTAAAGGTATCGTTAAAAAACTGGACTTCAAAGTAATCGCCTTCGACCTTAACATGCTATTGAACCTGAATTTTATAAAGTACATCCCGGTTTTTAACAAATACTGGACGAGACGCGTTGTCGCAGTTCTGTCAAAGTAATAATTTATAGCATTTCAATTCTGACAAAGAATAATACATTGTTGTGATAAACTTAATTTTTTTGATTTGATCTCTAACAATTTTCTTATTTCGTTTTAAGAAAGAAGGTAATTTCGCAATTATCTTCTTTTTTATTAACTGACCTTTCATCTGTACCATCATGAAAAACATCTCATTCAAGAAAGTCGCCCCGTACCTGGGAGCCATCCTGCTTTTCATTGTTATCACGTTCGCTTTTTTCAGCCCGTTGCTCGAAGGAAAGCGTATTTTCCAGAGTGATATCATGCAATTCCAGGGAATGTCAAAAGAAATTGTCGATTACCGGACAACCACCGGGCACGAACCGCTCTGGACCAATTCCATGTTTGGTGGAATGCCGGCTTACCAGATCTCCACCAATTATAATTCAAACCTGGTTGGTTATCTTGACAAGATATTTACATTGGGATTGCCTCATCCTGCCAACCTGGTATTTCTTTATTTCCTTGGATTCTTTTTCCTGCTGCTGGTCATGAAAGTGGATCCCTGGCTTTCCATTGCCGGAGCCATCGGGTTTGCGTTTTCTTCTTTTTTCATGATCATTATCGATGTTGGTCATAATTCTCAGGCACATGCTATCGGTTATATGGCTCCTGTTCTTGCCGGGTTTATCCTGACATTCAGGAAACGATACATCCTGGGAGGTTTACTTTCTGCAGTCTTTCTCTCTTTGGAACTTAAAGCGAACCATCCCCAGATCACATATTACCTTGTCATTCTGGCGGTCCTTCTCGGGATTAGTGAACTCATCCAGGCAATTCGATTAAAAACGTATAAACCTTATTTCATATCTGTTGGCATCATCTTCATCGCAGGTGGCTTTGCATTGGCAACAAATATTACAAGCCTATGGGCAACTTACGAATATGGAAAGTATACCATCCGGGGAAAATCCGAACTTACCACCGACAAGGGAAACCGTACCTCCGGTCTGGACAAAAGCTATGCAACCCAATGGAGTTATGGTGTCGGGGAAACGATGACGCTGCTCATTCCCAACTTTTATGGCGGAGCCGATCAGAAACTCGATATCAATTCAAATACGGCCAAAGCCCTCCGGGCCAACAATGTTCCGGAAGAGAATATCCGTCAATTCGTCGATCAACACCTGCCAATTTATTGGGGATCACAGCCCTTTACGGCAGGGCCGGTTTATGTCGGTGCTATTATTTTCTTATTATTTGTTCTTGGATTACTGATTGTTAAAGGTCCGCTGAAATGGTGGCTGCTGGCAGCCACAATCCTGTCTATTTGTCTTGCATGGGGACATAATTTCATGGCACTGACTGATTTCTTCTTCAGCTATGTGCCGGGATACAATAAATTCAGGTCTGTGACCATGATCCTGGTGATTGCGGAATTTGCCATCCCGCTATTAGGAATGCTTGCATTAAAGGAATTCTTCGACTCCAAAGAGGATCCGAAAAAATTAATGAAAAAACTATTTATTGCTGTCGGGATTACCGGTGGAATCACACTGATTTTTGCCCTTATTCCCGGAATGTTTCTTGATTTTATTGGACAAACCGATGCTTATAAAGCAAAACAATCGGGACTGCCCGACTGGCTGATGCAAGGCATTCGAGAAGATCGTCAAAGCCTGCTACAGATGGATGCATGGCGTTCCCTGATTTTTATCCTTTTGGTGGGCGTGGCCATCTATGCGGCGCTGTTTAAGAAAATCAGGAAGCAATACGTTTATCTCATCATTGCGGCACTTATACTTATTGATATGTATCCGATTGCCAAGAGGTACCTGAACGATGAAAGCTTCAGATCCAAATCAGAGGTTGCATCACCTTATCAGCCAACCCCTGCAGACGAGCAGATCCTCCAGGATAAAACTCCTGACTACCGGGTGCTGAACCTGACTGTAAATACCTTCAATGATGCCAGCACTTCTTATTTCCATAAATCGATTGGCGGATATCATGGTGCAAAACTGCGCCGTTACCAGGAGCTGATCGACGATGGGATACAGAAGGATATCGAAATTTTTGCCCGGAATATGAACACCGACAGTACTTCCGTTCTGAATATGCTGAACACGAAGTACCTCATCATCCCTGATAACAAACGGCAACCTGCTGTTTTCCCAAATCCGAATGCTCTTGGGAACGCCTGGTTTGTAAAGGATTACAACCTGGTTGACAATGCAGATGCCGAACTCAGTGCCATTAAAAAATTCAAACCGCAGGAAACTGCCATCATCAATAAAAAATTCGCAGGAGACCTGAAAGGATTCAGCCCGGGACGCGATATTGCGGATGCCATCCGGCTGGAAAATTATGCTCCAAATGACCTTCAGTACAGTTACAAATCAAAAAATAACGGTCTTGCTGTTTTTTCCGAGATCTATTATTCGAAGGGATGGAATGCTTATGTTGACGGCAAATTGACACCCCATTTTCAGACCGACTATGTTTTAAGGGCCATGATCCTTCCTGCAGGCGAACATAAAGTGGAATTTAAATTCGAGCCGAAAGTCTATCGTATCGGAGAAAAAATTTCGTTGATCAGCTCCATCCTCCTGATCCTGGTCGTAATCGGGCTGGCTGTAGTGGAGATCAGGAAATCCGTTGCATCCAGTTCATGAAAAAAGTACTGATTATAACCTATTACTGGCCACCCAGTGGTGGAGCCGGCGTTCAACGCTGGCTCAAATTTGTTAAATACCTTCGTAATTTCGGTTGGGAACCAGTGATCTATACACCGGAAAACCCAGAATACCCTGAATCCGATAAATCCCTTTTCAAAGATATTCCCACAGGAATTGAAGTGATAAAAAGACCTATATGGGAACCCTATAACGCTTATAAACAGTTCATCGGGCAGAAAAAAGAGGAGAAAATCCAGGCTGGTTTCCTTTCTGTAAAAAAGAAAAATCCGCTGATAGAGAATATCTCGGTATGGATCAGGGGGAATCTCTTCATCCCCGATGCCCGTAAATTCTGGATCAAACCATCCATCCGGTTTCTGCTTAAATACCTTGCTTCACATCCTGTCGATGCCATGGTCTCGACTGGTCCTCCCC
Organism: Bacteroidales bacterium; assembly: GCA_049516815.1. Taxonomy (GTDB): domain Bacteria; phylum Bacteroidota; class Bacteroidia; order Bacteroidales; family FEN-979; genus FEN-979. The sequence goes on from JBEKST010000171.1 coordinate 5,982, forward strand.
ATTCCATGCACTTGATTGCACTGGGGTTAAAAAACAATTTAAACATTCCCTGGCTGGCTGATTTCCGGGATCCCTGGACTGGGATCGACTTTTATCAACAGCTCCGGCTTACAAAACAGGCTGACAAAAAGAATCATCGCCTGGAAAAAACGGTTCTTTCCACAGCCGACCGGGTTACGATCGTCAGCTGGAATTGGGCGCTTGACTTCAACTGGCTTTTTCCGCGTCATTATGATGTGATCACAAATGGTTTTGATCCGGATGATTTCAATATCCCCAACCAAAAAGTTGCCAAAACCTTTGAACTTACTCATATCGGCTCCCTGAACAGGGACCGCAACCCGGAACTGCTTTGGGAAGTAATTGCCGAAATCTGTTCTGAAAATGCAGGCTTCAGCGATGACCTGAGGCTCCGGTTCATCGGCAAATGCGATGTGTCACTTTTTCAATGCCTGGAGAAGTACGGGCTTTCATCCCGGACCGGAGCCGGCATGGACCCGTGCGCCGCACTTCAAACCAGCTTCGAGCTCGCCAATGGAGCTCGGACTCAGGTGGTCGTACTGC
>JBEKST010000172.1:0-6543 GCA_049516815.1 Bacteroidales bacterium
GCGAAACCTGCCTGCCGGTAGGCAGGTAGCGAAAGCGAAAGGCGAAATAAAAATTAAGAATTACCTGAATCGTGCTTTTAAGAACTTTATAAATTTTAAAAACTTTATGAACTGAATTATGAAAAACGTAAAATTCTTACTGATGATGTTCATTATGGCAGTTCTGATTTCAGGCTGTCAATCCAAACAGGAAAAAATGAAAAAAGAACTGGTTGATTTCATCAAGAAATTCGATTCTGTTTATATCCCCTTATACAAGGCCAGTAACCTTGCCAGCTGGGATGCTTCTATTTCAGGGAAATCTGAAGACTTTAAAAAATCGGAAGAACTGCAAATGAAAATTGTAAAACTGTTTGCCGATAAAGAGTCCTTAAAAAAACTCGAGGAAATCAAGGTTTCCGGGATGATCACCGATTCATTGTTGCTTCGTCAACTTGACGTTCTTTACAGGGACTTTATGATGGCAAAAGCTGATACAGCCAAACTGAATGCTGCGGTGCGCATGCAAAGTGCCATTGAACAGAAATACGGGAATTTCCGCGCAGAAGTAAAAGGTAAAAAACTTAGCGATAATGAAGTTGAAGATATCCTGAAGCATTCAAAGGATATAAATGCCCAGAAAGAGGTCTGGATAGCGCAAAAGAAGATTGGGCCTGTGGTTGCTGCCGATATCATTGCCCTGGTCAAGAAAAGGAATGAGATCGCAAAGGATCTTGGCTTTAAAAATTATCATGAGATGAGCCTCACGCTCAGTGAGCAGGACCCGAAAGTCATTAGCAAGCTTTTCGAACAATTAGACAGTCTTACGAAGAATTCATTTGCAGAAGTAAAGAGAGAAATCGATGATTATTTTGTAAAATATTACAAACTGAAAAGCAAGAATGAATTGATGCCATGGAATTATCAGAACCGTTTCTTCCAGGAAGCCCCGAAGATCTATGAACAGGATCTGGATCAGTATTATAAAGGGAAAAACCTCGAAGCCCTTGATGCAGCTTATTATGCCGGAATAGGGTTGCCCATTGATGAAATGATCAAAAAAAGTGATCTCTACGGAAAACCCGGGAAGAATCAGCATGCTTACTCCACCGATATTGACAAAAATGGGGATATTCGTGTTCTTTGTAACATTGTTCCCAACGAAATGTGGATGGGGACAATGCTTCATGAATTCGGACATGCCGTTTATTTTGCAGGGATTAATCATGATCTGCCGTTTATTTTACGTGACCCGGCCCATACTTTCACCACGGAAGCCATAGCAGAAATGTTTGGCAGGTTCTCGACGAATCCTCAATGGATAAAGGATAACCTGGGCATATCTGAACAGGAAAAGATGAAGATTGCCGAAACCAGCCTGAAGACATTCCGTATTCAGCAACTGGTTTTCAGCCGCTGGGCTCAATTGATGTACCGGTTCGAAAAGAGCATGTACGAAAACCCGGACCAGGACCTGAACAAACTCTGGTGGGACCTGGCCGAAAAATACCAGATGTTGAAACGCCCGGAAGGACGCAACGAACCCGATTGGGCAACCAAGATTCACATAGCTTTATATCCCTGTTACTATCATAATTATCTGTTGGGCGAGCTTCTTGCATCCCAGCTTTATTACTATATGATCACGAACATTGTTAAATCCAGCGATTATAAATTCCAGAGTTTTACAGGTAATAAAGAGATTGGCAAGTTTCTTAAGGAAAAAGTTTTTGCCCCTGGTATGAAACTTTACTGGGATGACATGATCGAAAAGGCTACCGGGGAGAAACTAACTCCGAAGTATTATGCAATGCAGTTTGTGAAATAGATTTCCGGACAGGGGAAGAAAAATGGAACGGATCACACAACCTTAACAAGGTAATAATTTTTCTTTCCTTTCTGCACGAGCAGATATTTGTTGTTGAGCAACCGGGATTCATTGATTTCAAAGTTTTCCGTGATTTTTTCCTTATTGATTGCCACGCCTCCTTCTTTCAGCATACGGCGGGCTTCGCCTTTGGAAGCAAAGATACGTGTAACACCGGACAGGAAATCAACTATATTGATTTTTTTCGTTATTTCGCCTTTTGTTATTTCGCTTTGCGGAACTCCTTCGAAAACCGAAAGAAATATATCTTCAGATAATCTCATCAGGGTTTCGGTAGTTCCTTTCCCGAATAAGATTTCCGAAGCTTCAACGGCAGAAAGATACTCCTCTTCTGAATGAACGCGGATCGTGATGTCTTTGGCCAATAATTTCTGCAGGATACGAAGGTGAGGCGCCTTTATGTGTTGCCGGATGACATTGTCGATTTCTCCCTTTGACAAAAGGGTGAATTTCCGGATGTATTCCATTGCATCTTCATCACTGGTATTAAGCCAAAACTGGTAAAATTTGTAAGGGGAGGTTTTTTGGGGGTCCAGCCAGATGTTCCCGGCTTCTGTCTTACCGAATTTCCCGCCATTGGTCTTGGTGATAAGCGGACAGGTAAGAGCGTAAGCTTCGCCGCCTAGTTTTCGGCGGATCAGTTCAGTACCTGTCATGATGTTTCCCCATTGATCTGAACCGCCCATCTGGAGTTTGCAGTTTTTATGTTCGAAAAGCCAGCAAAAATCATAGCCCTGTAACAACTGGTAGCTGAATTCGGTAAAGGATATCCCGGAACCTGATTCCATGCGGTTCTTAACAGAATCTTTCGCCATCATGTAATTTACGGTGAGGTGCTTGCCGACTTCCCGCAGGAACTGGAGAAATCCGAATTCCTTTGTCCAATCGTAGTTGTTTACCATCTCTGCAGGGTTCACCGGATCAGAAAAATCAAGGAATTTTTCCAGTTGTTTTTTTATGCATTCCTGGTTATGTCTGAGCAGGGTTTCGTCGATGAGGTTTCGTTCTTCGGATTTTCCGGAGGGATCGCCCACCATGCCGGTAGCGCCGCCGACCAGTACAATGGGTTTGTGCCCGGTCTGTTGAAAATGTACCAGCAACATAATAGAAGCAAGGTTCCCGATATGAAGGGAGTCGGAAGTAGGGTCATAACCTATATAAGCCACTGTCATTTCTTTCGACAACTGTTCTTCTGTACCGGGTGTTATATCCTGGATCATCCCACGCCAGCGAAGTTCTTCTATGAAGTTCATTTTGGCTTTCTTTTATGCAAAAATAGGAAAATCCTGCGATTCTATATTAGAAACCAACCGAATGGCTTTACCTGGGTTTAATGCTAAAGAATTCAAATTTTTCAACAATAGAATAATTTTTTGTTTTCTTTTATATATTTGTTTCGTTTATATTATGAATCTGTTCCTCGTCCTGCATTGTATATATAGTTCAAATAAATCAGATCTGCCTTTCAAACTCAAATAAGTATGGGAATAATTCCATGCGGTTTTTATCAGACCAGATTAATAAAAAATTTATTTCATATGAAAAAGATTTTTTTATTCCTGTTCATTCTTTGCATGATTGTTACGGGAAGTAAAGGCCAAACAACAACCCGGGAGACAATGATAAAAGAAGCCATGGACGAACTTCAGGTATGGCTTAAGAAAATCCCGGGCGGGAATGAATCGGGTTATGGTTTTACGAATCGTGATGAGTTTTCACTTGCAACATTGGGCAAACATTACGAGGTGTTTACTCTTACTAATGATTTTTTCAAAGAAGAAATTCAACCAGGTAAAAACTACCTGGAGACAACTGGAGAATGGCGGATACCTGTGATGGTTAACCAGGAAAACCGGGCCATCATCACAATATTTAAAAAGAAAAACAAGTGGGAGATCGTCGAGCTTGGCGCCAGAGTTCTTGCAAAGGAATTACAGGAATTTGATCGATATCCTGAACTTGCCAAAAATGACGTCTTGCGGTTGCTCAGGGTTTACCAGTTGCAGAGTGATTTCCTGTTTGCCGATGATCCTTCCTTGTCTTCCGGGGAAATAACTGTTTTTCCGATGCATTCAGCCTTTATTAATATAGAGAAGATCAGAGAGGGTACAAAAATAAAATTTGGACTGAATGAATTGCTGCCATGCATCAAAGAGAGCATAAAGTGACGAAAAATATTCAAAAACCGTGACGACAATGAAACGAAAATATTTTAAAAACAGAAATAAGGTTGAAAATTATTACATCCGGGTATCATCCGGCTTTATTGCTGAAAATTATTTTCGGATGAAAAAATGTCTGACTATAACAGGAATAATCCTTTTGCTGGGATTCAGCGCCGGATTACGAGCCCAGGTTCTTAATGTCGGTGAATTTATCCAGGAGCAGGATCAATGGTGCTGGGCTGGATCCAGCGCCTGTGTTCTGGATTACTTCTGCACACCTACCGCGCAATGTACGATTGCAGAATACACCCGGGAAGTAGCGACTTGGCACAATTACGGATCAACCGATTGTTGCGTAAATCCGGATCTCGGTTGTAATTATTGGAATTATAACTGGGGCTATGCGGGAAGTATCCAGGATATCCTGGTCCATTTTGCAAGCATCAATAATCAGGGAATATATACATACCTGAGTACTTCCCAGATCCATACGCGGATCCAGGGGAACCGGTCTTTTATTTTTCGTTGGGGATGGACAACGGGAGGAGGCCATTTCCTGGTCGGATATGGTCTGGTTAATATGGATATGTATTATATGAATCCATGGTTCGGCGAAGGATTGACCATTTCAGATTATAATTGGGTGGTTAGCAATCCGGATCATACATGGACTCATACCAACGATATTATCACTCCTTCCCCGAGGCCTTACCCTGTTTTATCTTTATCTGGCCCCCAATCAATTATGATGGGAAGCACAGCAGTAAATTATACCACGCCGACCCTTACCAATGCAACAAGCTACATCTGGGAAATCAACCCTGTTGCTGCCGGTTCGATCGTTTCAAGTGGAACGACAGGCATTTTGAGCCTTTCCAATACCTTTACCGGACTTTTATTTGTAAAAGTGAAAGGTCATAATAATTGCGGGGACGGGGCTTCCGATTCCCTGGTCGTTATGGTATATAATCCCGCCATCATTGTTTCGTTAACCGGGAAAACTTTTATTAAGATTTATCCTGTTCCGGGTAATGGAATCATTCATATTGATTGTGGTCAGCCAGATCCCGGCCGATGGCTTGAAATACTCTCCATGACCGGCCAACAGGTTATAAAAATTCCCGTTCCCGGGAAACAATCAACCCTTGATCTCTCGAACCAACCCAGAGGACTTTATTTCGGAAAAGTCACGGGAACCGGTGTTAACCAGGTAATAAAATTAATTTTCCAGTAGGAAAGGTTCCGCGGTTTTTCCCGGCCTTATACCCGCATGGGCATTTCTCTCAGCCATGATCGGCATGGTCTCTTGTTCCTGCCTTATAACCAATTACCTGTATTGGTATAAATATTTTGAAGAACCTCTGAAAATCAGTTTTTCGTAAGTTCAACATTCATCATCAGTTTTATCTCATCTGAAACGACCATTCCGCCTGTTTCGGTGATTGCATTCCAGTGCAGTCCGAATTCCTTGCGGTTGATCTTTCCCGTCAGTTCAAACCCAGCCTTGGTATTTCCATAAGGATCTTTTACGATCCCACCGAATTCACATTCCAGTTCTACCTGTTTTGTTGTTCCACGGATTGTAAGATCGCCGGAAAGTATAAAACCAGAATCTCCTTTTTTTCTGAGGCTTTTTGAAACAAAAGTAAGCTCGGGATAAGTGGCGGCATCAAAGAAATCGGCTGATTTGAGATGGTTGTCGCGGTCGGGTTGATTCGTGTTGATGCTGTTTACATCAGCTTTGAAATCGATCTGTGCATTAGTAAAATCATCACCTTTAGAGAAAACAGTTCCGTCAAACTTGTCAAAAGCCCCGGTAACATTTGATATAACGAGGTGTTTTACTTTAAACTGAATTTCACTATGTGCGGGGTCGATGATCCATTTTGTTTTTTCTGTCTGATTCATGGTATTTTGTTGTTTGGTTTATAATATTAACGTAATTCGATTTCTTCCACAGGGTACTTCACGAGAGAAGCCGGGCATTTGCATCAATAAGAAAAAGATTGTATATTTTCTCTTTCATTTTACAGGGCAGTGAATTATTTGCTAACGATAAAAGTCTTATGGTATTTGTGGCAGATCATCTGGGCGACCGTGCGGGCTGATTTGATGGCCACTGGCAATCCTCCACCCGGCTGGGTCCACTGCCCGGCCAGGTAAAAAGCCTGAAGTCCCGGAATGACAACATTCACGGGCGAAGGTGCGATGAAGTTTTTGCCGGGTAACCATCCCTGTGTGCTTCCCTGCCAGTTGTTTGTGTACCGGTGATAGGTAGCAGGCGTGGCAATGTCTGTTTCTTCGATGGCATCGCGTATCCTGCCGAATTTCTTTTCCAGGATTCCGATGATCTCCTCTGCAAATGCGGTTTTCTGTCTTTTGTATTCTTCCGGATCCGATCTTCTAAGACCGATCCAGTAGTTCCCGTTTTTTGAATAAAATTTTACGGTAACTACACACTTGCCTTCAGGCGCCAGTGTGGGATCATAAGTGTAACAATGCACTTCCATC
>JBEKST010000173.1:0-6517 GCA_049516815.1 Bacteroidales bacterium
TCAGGGGAAACGATCTGGCCGAATAGTTTTGCAGGAGGAAAAATGGTTGAATCGGGCGGATTAAGAAATACCGGGTACTCCGGTAATTAGGCATCCTGGTTATGCCGTGACTTTCTGTCAGAAGCGAAATTGCCTGTATTGGCGCACCCCCATTGGTTGCAATATGTGTCCCAGATGCCTCCGTCCATGTTGTTAGCTGCGACTGAGGTAATTATGCTATCCGGCGAATAAAGATAAATAGTTCCTGAATAATTATCATTTTCTTCAAATTCCCATGCCTTGGAATAAAGTCTTCCGGGCTTCGTCTGAAGTGCCACGGTGTCATATACAGTCAGATCAAGAAGGTTCATTCTAAACCCTGTAATAGTGACATTTCCGGAAGAAGTATCTTTCACCTGAAATTCCATATAATATGTATCCGGGGCAGGAGGATGCCAGTCAATGGCATTGTATCCGCCTGCGCCATAGATCTGGGCAGGGCCTATTTGTGCTTGTGACAGAAATGCAATATATCCCGGCAGCATAAGCTCAATTGGAACACTGGTTTCCGGGTAAACTACGGTTCCGGAAAGATTCTTGATCCTGAATACACAATGGGATCCGGCCGGAATGTCGGCTGCGTATAAATTGAAGCCAAAGTAAACAGTCTCATCCGGGTTATTTGTCACAAAATAGAGCCTGCTGTTAGCATCGCATCCGTAGATCGCAAAATTTGTCCTGACTTGATCACAATGTGTTACAAAATCGTTACACATAAACAAGTAGGACATGTACGTGCCAATCCATATCTCTTTTGACCCTTCAGCGAAAACATCTTGTGAACGGAAGATAATGCCCGTAAATAGAAAAAATACCAGGATGTAAGGCTTTTTCATAAGAATCTACAAATACATCCTTGTCAGCAACTGATAAGAATTAACAAAGATACTTATTTCCACTCATCCCACATCCCACATCCCACATCTCACATCTCACATCCCACATCCCAAAACCCACACATCCAGCATCCAGCATCCAGCATCCATCCCCTAATATTCCACCTTCCCGATATTTGCCATGTTCCAGAGGATCCATTGCTCACGGTTCAGGAGATAAGCCGATGGACGGGAAGGATTCCACTTCCGGGGATTGGGAAGAATGGCTGCGATGAGTGCTGCCTGTTCGCGGGTGAGATAGGAAGCAGGCTTATGGAAATACTTTTGTGAGGCTGATTCAGCTCCGTAAATTCCATCTCCCATTTCGATCACATTCAGGTAAACTTCCATAATCCTTTTTTTCCCCCAGACCGTTTCGATGAGAAACGTAAAATAGACCTCGAGCCCTTTTCGTATCCAGCTCCGGCCGGACCAAAGAAAGACATTTTTAGCAGTCTGCTGGGAAATGGTACTGGCTCCATGAACTCTCTTGCCCTTCTTGTTATCATTGTAATTACGGGCTTTTTTGATGGCCTCAAGATCAAATCCTGAATGTTCAGTGAAACGGTTGTCTTCCGAAGCCACAACAGCCAACTGAAGCTGGGAAGAGATCTCCTCCAGCGATTTCCACTCTTTTTTCAGCCGTAGCGGTTCCCCGTTTATGCTTTGCTCTACGGTACGAATAAGCATTAACGGGGTTATCGGAGGATTAACAAAACGATACAGTACGACAAAGAAGATTGAAGAACTGAAAAACAGGATCAGGAAATATTTCAGTAACCGGAGAAGGAATCTCAGGAATTTCTTCATCTACCACTATTTAACTGAACTTATATATTGCTCGAGATCGTCTTTCGATTTATTACTTCTCAGTACGTCCTTTACATCATTATAGTTCTCAGGATCATAACAATGCTTGTAGGCATCTTTTGCAAGAGACAGACGTGAAGAATCACCGTTCAGGATATACATAAGTTCAACGATTTGGCGACAGTACAAGCAATGTGATTCGACCATCTTTTTTGCCTGTGTCAGTCTTATAGGGTCAAAAGGTGCGTTTGAGATTGCTATCGTTGAAGCCTGGAAATCCGGTTCTGACATGGGATTATCGCATCCTCCTCCGGTCTTCTTTGCAGTGGATTCGCTTTTTACGGCCGTTTGTTTGCTCTCATTTTGAGTAGAAGGCGGCGGCGGTGTTTCTTTTACAGCTTCCTGGGGATGGATATAATCCGAGCTGGTTTTCTCAAGGATATAATCATTTTTCTTACCGTGTCTTACGACATAAAAAAGTTCTCCGGAAGCGGAGTTGAATACCGTTTTTTCGATTTCCCTGATACTGACATCTGTAAATACAATTCTGAGTTTGATAGTAGGTCCATGCAAGCCTTCGATCTTCACATGATCGCCTGGCGTGGAATTTTTCTGGTCACCATTAACAAAGACAGTGAAATTTTCGCCTTTTTCGGAAAAAACAGTCAGGGATGTTCCCTGGGTCATGGCTTTCACAGAAAAACCGAAAGCCATAAGAATAATAAATGTTCTGATGAGAGTTTTCATAATCGGATGTTTTTTTTGCAAAGATAATTCACTTTAAGACCCTGACCGATGAAAAATCAGGAAATAGGCTATTTCTTTTTTCCCTAATTTTGATGTCCATTTTCTAACTCCCATCTCAATGAGCAATTATATCGGAATACGACACGAAGACAAATATTTACTTGAAAAACGGGCTCCGCTTACACCGAAACACGTTGAACGGTTAGTCAAGCAAAAAAAACTTGATATTATTGTTCAGTCATCGGACAAGCGGATTTTTAAAGATGAAGAATACCGGAAAGCCGGGGCTGAAGTCGCAGCTGACCTGAAAAAATGTTCCGTCATTTTCGGTGTCAAGGAAATACCGATATCCGTATTCGAGCCGGATAAAACCTATGTATTCTTTGCACATGTGATCAAAGGGCAGCCCAATAATATGCCCATGCTGAAGAAGATGATGGAACTGAAATGTAACCTGATCGAATATGAAAAAATCGTAGATGAACAGGGCAAACGGCTTATTTTTTTTGGTAAATATGCAGGGCTTGCAGGGATGATCAACTCCTTCTGGGCACTGGGATTAAGGATGAAGGATTTTGGACATATATCGAATCTTTTAAAAATAAAACAATCGCATCACTATCATTCCCTGAAGGAAGCAATGGAGGACATCTCCGCCATCGGAGAGCGTATCGCGGAAAATGGAATTCCGCATGAACTTATACCTTTCGTAATTGGATTTACGGGTTACGGGAATGTATCGCAGGGTGCCCAGGAGATCTGCGGGTTATTGCCGGTCAAAGAGATTTCTCCCAAAAAACTGCTCGAACTCCGGAACCGGAAAAAATTACCGGACAACATTATTTACAAAGTGATATTTCACGAAGAAGATCTTGTAGAACACATCAACGGGGCTCCTTTCGATCTTCATGACTATTATACAAATCCCCAGAATTACCGTAGTGTTTTTGAAAAATATATTCCCCATCTTTCCATGCTGATTAATTGTGTTTACTGGGATAAACGTTACCCAAGGCTGGTCACGAAAGAATACCTGAAAAAACTGTTTTCAAAAGGTCACCCGAAACTGGGTGTAATCGGTGATATCAGTTGTGATGTGGAAGGATCGGTGGAATGCACCCTGAAACCAGCTACTATCGACGATCCCATCTATATTTATAATCCTGAAACCGAAAAAATAAAAATGGGTCATGATGGGGAGGGAATGCTGATCATGTCCGTGGATATACTGCCGGCAGAGTTGCCACGTGATGCGTCATGCGGTTTCGGGGATGTCCTGGTGAATTTTGTAAAACCCATCGCGGATGCCGATTTTGAAGATTCCTTTGAAGACCTGGATCTTCCGAAAGCCATTAAAAAAGGATTGATCCTTCACCGGGGCGAACTTACCCCGGATTTTAAATATTTGGAAGAATTTCTGGATAACCATTAAGTGTTAAGTTTTAAGTGTTAAGTTTTCAGAAAAGTGTAAGATTATTTTTCATTCAGATTCACATCAAACGCCAAACACTAATCACAAACACACACAACCAGTATCCAGCATCCAGTGACAAATTAATAGCAGACCAAAACATCCTTAATCAACTACCATGAAAAAAGTACTCATTCTCGGCGCCGGTCTCGTAGCAAAACCTATGATTCAATACCTGCTGGGGAAAAATTTTAAGGTTACCGTGGCTTCCAATACATCCGACAGGGCGGAAGTCATGGTTGGAAATCATCCCTCAGGACATACCATTTTCTGGGAAGCGGATGATGAAGAAACACTGGATACGATGGTTGCGAGACATGATCTCACGGTAAGTCTGTTGCCTTACCGTTTTCATGTAATGGTTGCAAAACATTGTCTGAAACACAAAAAAAATCTGGTTACAGCTTCCTATGTGAAGCCTGAGATGATGGCTCTGGATGAAGAAGCAAAACAAGCCGGAATTCTTTTTCTTAATGAGATGGGTCTCGATCCGGGAATCGATCATATGTCTGCAATGCGTATCATCGATGAGATCCATGCAAATGAAGGTGCTGTTCTTGAGTTTTATTCACTCTGCGGGGCACTTCCAGCTCCCGAGGCTGCCAATAACCCATTCCGGTATAAGTTCTCCTGGAGTCCCAAGGGTGTAATTCTGGCCGGGAACAATGATGCACATTTTCTTTGTCATGGTAAAGAAGTGAACATTCCTACCCAGGACATTTTTAAGAATCCCTTTGAAGTAGATTTTCCGGAAGTCGGCATGCTCGATGTATACCCCAACAGGGATTCAATGGCTTATCGAACGATTTATGGAATTTCTGAAGCAAGAACAGTATATCGCGGCACATTCCGTTACAAAGGCTGGTGCGAAACACTCGATGTGATGAAGCGCCTGAACCTCATTTCCAGTGACACGTTCGACATGAAAGGAATGACATATGCCGATATGATCGCACATCAGATAGGCAAACGAAATTCAACTAACATCCGGCAGCATGTTGCAACTTTCCTTAATATTCCCGTTACTTCATATGCCCTTGATGCATTGGAATGGCTCGGCATGTTCAAAGCAGAACCTATGGGCCGTGGAATTGATTCAACCTTTGAAGTGACCTCTGACAGGATGATCAGTAGGATGGGGCTGGGCCCTGAAGAGCGGGATATGGTTATCTTGCAACATACTATCCTTGCAGGTTATTCAAATGGCAGGAAAGAAATAATCCGCTCGCGTATGCTGGATTTTGGCACCCTGGCTACCAATACTTCCATTGCCCGGACGGTAGCTCTGCCGGCAGCTATAGGCGCAGAAATGATCCTTCTTGGAAAGATAACAGTCAAAGGCGTTCACATCCCGGTCATCCCCGGGATCTACAATCCTGTACTCGACCAGCTGGAAAGCATGAACATCCGGATGGTGGAGGAATACGGATTGCCTTTAAGCGAAAATATTGCATGAAGTTCTCCGGTATGACATTTATCCTCGTCATAGTAATCGTGATCATTTTTGTTTATGCACTTTTTAGTGTGATGAAGAAAAAGGATGGGAATTCGAACGCAAAGCCCCGGACGATAGGCAAATATGGAAAATGGATCGGTGGAGGGCTCGGATGGGCATTCGGTGGGCCTATCGGGGCCATCCTGGGTTTCGCCATGGGTTCTGTGCTGGATGGTGTGAGGATAGAAAAGACTTACTACCAGGGGACAGCCCGTGGAGATTTTGCCATGAGCCTGCTAGTACTTTCGGCTGCCGTGATGAAAGCCGACGGAAAAGTAGTAAAGTCAGAACTGGAGTATGTAAGAAATTTTTTTCTTTCTCAATTTGGTACTGAAGAGACCAACCGCCTCATCAGAATCCTCAGGGAAGTCTTGAACCAAGAGATCAACCTCAGGGATGTAAGTGTCCAGGTCGGACAATTCATGGATTATCCTTCCCGCCTGCAGCTTCTGCACTATCTTTTTGGGATCGCAATTGCCGACCGGCAATTCGATAAAGCAGAAGAAAATGTGATTGAACAGATTTCGGGGTATATGGGCGTCGACCCTTCCGATTTTGCTTCCATCAAAGCCATGTTCGTAAAGAACATCAACAATGCATATGATATCCTTGAACTAACCCCCGAAGCTACCGACGAAGAAGTGAAGAAAGCTTATCGCAGACTGGCTATTCAGTATCACCCGGATAAAGTAGCCCACCTGGGTGAGGATATCAAAAAAGCCGCTACTGAAAAATTCCAGAATCTGAATGCTGCTTATGAGGAGATTAAGAAACAAAGAGGAATCAATTAAAGTACTTATCTCCTCTGGTATTTCCCCATCAATGCCCCTGTTGCCAGGATATGTCCTTCCATCAACTTTTCGAGTTCAGCGGCCGATAATCCTTCATTCGCTTTGAGAACGACATCGAGTGCATAAACCCGGAAATAATACCGGTGGATACCGGATGGAGGACAAGGCCCGTAATAACCCAACAATCCGGCATCGTTTCTTCCTGTCTTGATAGGCTTGGAAACAGCCCTGCCAAGCTGGAAATTCTCGGGTAGTCGATTTACCGATACCGGGATGTTGAAGAGAACCC
>JBEKST010000174.1:0-12942 GCA_049516815.1 Bacteroidales bacterium
AGTTTTTCCGCCTGTCAATCGCGAGGTCATCAGCAGGATTAAATATTTCATTGTTGAAGAAATGCGGACAGCAAGACGTTTTCTGAAGAAAATCTGTCCGGAGATTGAAATCGACAGCCTGACCTTTACACTTTATAATGAACACACCAGTTCCACTGATGCATTTTTCTTTCTTGAACCCTTGCTGAACGGACATGATGCAGGCATTATTTCAGAAGCAGGTACCCCCTGTGTTGCAGATCCTGGTTCGCTGGTGGTGCGCCTGGCACATGAATCAGGAATCAGGATAGTTCCGTTGGTAGGTCCTTCATCCATCCTTCTTGCATTGATGTCCTCCGGGTTCAACGGGCAGCAGTTTGTGTTTCATGGTTATCTCCCCATCGATAAACCTGCACGGACAAAACGACTCAGGGAAATCGAACAGGACATGATCAAGAAAGACCGGACCCAGATATTCATTGAAACGCCTTACCGGAATCTTCAGCTTTTCCAGGCAATTATGGAAACCTGCCAGGAATCCACATTGCTGTGCCTTGCAACTTCACTGACCACCCCCGAAGAGTGCATTATCACACTTTCTGTTAAGGTATGGAAAAAGAAAAAACCCGAACTCAATAAAAAGCCAACTGTATTTTTGCTTTACCGGTAGCGAACAATACATTTTGTAACAATTTCCGGGTTGCTTCGTCTAAACATCATTCTTTATCTTCACCATCACAGAAATTTGGAAAAGGTCTTATCCATCCAGGGAATCTCAAAAAAATACGGCAGGATCCAGGCCGTCGATTGCCTCTTCATTGAGATTCAGAAAGGGCAGATTTTTGGGTTGCTTGGACCGAACGGCAGCGGGAAAACCACCACACTCAGTATTCTTCTCGACCTTGTAAGAAATGATGCCGGCAATTTTGAATGGTTCGGGAAACCGCCTTCAAAAGAAAGCAGAAAACGCATCGGATCGGTTATCGAAAGTCCAAATTTCTTTCCCTATCTCAGTGCGGTGAAAAACCTGAAGATTGTTGCTGATATTAAGGATAAACCGTACGATGATATCGAAGAAGTACTTCAGATTACAGATTTGTACGATCGTCGTAATGACCGGTTCCGCACTTATTCCTTTGGGATGAAACAACGCCTGGCTGTGGCTTCTGCCCTGCTGGGCAGCCCGGATGTGCTCATCCTCGATGAGCCGACCAATGGACTGGATCCCCAGGGTATTGCACAGATACGCGACCTGATCAAAAGGGTGGCAGAAAAGGGGATCACAATCATCCTTGCAAGCCATCTCCTGGATGAAGTTCAGAAGATCTGCTCGCATGTAGCCGTTCTCAATAAAGGTAAAAAACTGTTCGATGGGGAGGTGAGGGATGTGCTGGCGGTCTCTGAACTTCTCGAGATTGCTTCAACTGATATGGTACAATTGCAGAAAGCCATTTCAATGCATCCGGATTTCACTTCCATCATACGATCTGAGGATAAATGGCTGGTTTATTTTAAGGATCAGATCCGGCCTGCAGAGATTAATGAATTTCTTTATAAACAAGGTATCGTGCTGACTCATCTTTCCGAGCGGAAAAGGACTTTAGAACAACATTTCCTCGAACTCTTACGCGATAATTCCTGATCCATGGTGAGACTGCTGAAGATCGAACTGAAAAAAATCCTGACCTATAAGGTTTTCTGGATCCTGATGGGATTGTATTTCCTTTTCCTCCTTCTTGGGATCCTGATGGCCGGGTTTACGATCAACAACTGGATTGATAATTTAAACAAACATAGTCCGATCCCTTTCCCCCATGTCACTATCTATTTCTTTCCTGATATCTGGCAGAACATCGCATTTTTCGCCAGCATCCGCTACATCCTGATTCTTCCTTCCATCGTGATCATCATCCTGATCACGAATGAGTTTACCAATAAAACGATCCGGCAGAATATTGTGAATGGCATGAGCCGCCCGGAATTCCTGCTATCAAAACTGCAATTGATCTTCATAATCTCTCTGCTCATTACCTTTATCCTTATCCTTGGCACCCTTATTCTTGGAATGGCCAACACCAGCGGCTATGATATGACAATTATGTTTGCAAAGATCAGTTTTGCCGGTGGGTTCTTCATCCAGTTATTTTCATTTCTCGTATTTGCATTTTTCACCGGTTTCCTATTAAGAAATACAGGCTTATCGATTGCTATCTTCACCCTTTATGCCCTGATCATAGAGCCCGTCCTCTATTTTATCCTGAAGATACCGAAACTGCAACCCAATAATATTTCCCAGTTCCTCCCGGTTAATTCCGTTATCCGCGTTGTTGAGTACCCCTATTTTCCTGTATTGAGAAAACTGACGGGGTTGAATGTACAGGAACATCTGTCATTGCTTGATTGTGCAGTTCCACTGATCTACGCCATCGTGATGGTCGGGATTGTATACTGGGTGCTTTCGAGGAAGGACCTATAACTTCCGGATAATATCCCTATTTTAGCATTAAAAAAGATCAGATTCAGCAATTGATAAAGATGAAAACAATAAATAATCACGGATGGATGGAATTTTTAAAAGGATTCCCCTGGTATAAAGGAGAGAACAATTACCCCTTGCGAGCTTATTCCGAATATATGCCTCCATCGAGGAACGGAATCTCATCCTATACCGGGGAGATTGATTCAAGGGTATTCGAAAACAAGGATGTATATGGGTGGAAGATCTCCGAATTTGAGGAGGAATACCAGCTGAGACCGGGACTTGAAGAAACCGGGAAACAGATCCTGGCGCATATTGTGCAAATGGGAAGCGGGAAATTTCCTGCCCATATTGCCGGTCATAAACAAAAAAATCTCATCGGGAATCTTTTCTGGCCGGAAGAACTGATCCTGCATTCCCGTCTGCCGGAAAAGGAAAGATATGTATCATTGCTTCCGTTAGCATTGTCGAAAACAAAAGACGATAAAGGAAGAGTCAGATGGACTTTTTTCGGGGCCAGTGAGCAGGGACCGGAGAAGGCTTTCTGGAAATCATTCTACGAGGCGCCGGGTAAGGAAGTCCCGGCGTCGGTTTTCCTCTCACTTATGCAATGGATCCTGAAGAATGCCTATGGAATTCCTGTTGAGAATGAAGAACATTTGAAAAATCTGGGATTCCGGATCCTTCCGGCAGGAGATTTCTATCCATTTACGTATTGGAAGATGGAGACCCTGCCATCCTGGACCCGGGATTATCTTATAAATGATGAAGACGATTTTTCAAATATCAACTATCTATTGACCTTTCGCCCTTTCGGTAAATTGCCATCCAGTATAAAAAAACGATACCTTACAGGTGAATTAGCTTTATTACCTTTTCCGGGAAGTATGATGCTGTGGGGAAGTCCTGATTATATCAAGCTTCAGAAAAAACAGTATAATGCGATCCAGATCCCGATGTTAGGGTTGGTAAAAAGGAATGAAAATGTCCATGGTATCCGTGTTCCGCAATCCGGTTGGCTGCATCAACCAAAATTTCCAGGGGAAAAAGCAGATATCCTGGAAAACTTAATCATAAACACTTATATCCGGACGAACCGCTGGGACAGAGTCCACCGGAATGAAGATGCCTTGATGACCAGCAAAGAGGTTGACCCAATGGCGCAAACCCTGTTCAGCACCAACCTGAAATCCCTCGATCTATACAATAAACCCATGGCACGAAACAGCCAATTGCTACACGAATCACTGGAACTGTTGCTGGATGGTCCACGGGCCGATCGGAAGGCGATTGATGAAGCTGAATCGAAAGTGGTCAATGGAGGACTTTTCCGTTACCGCTTCTACTTCCCTCCCATGCAGGCCGGACTTCACGAAACCTGGTGGCACCGTCCGCTGGTGGGTTGCTTGTCGAAGGAAAGTAACGAGATCATACTCTCCAATGACCTTATAACAGGATACCTGACAGGTTATGATACCGATAAACCAGATCCGGACTGCGCCATAGAACTCTGGCCGAGGTTTTTGAGAAGGGACTTGCTTCTTTCGATCCTGAACAATTTTGATCCTGCTCATGATCATTACCTTCATCAGACTCCCCTTAACCTTCTTGCACTTTTCGACAGCTGGGAACAGCTTGGAAATCGTCCCATCGACAGGGAATTTGCTCGACACCTGTTACGGATTCCAAAGGATATAAGCCTGGATGAATGGCTGGAATCCTTCCCGGAGAGGTCAAAGAATCAGGAAAAAGCGAGATCCATCCGGATGGCTATGGCATCCATTCTCGGATCCTTCTCTGTCAAGGATGAGATCCCTGAATTCCTGACATACGGCGATACAGCAACCCGGGCCTATGAAGAAGCCTACTGGAACCAGATCTTTTTCCTGGCACATGGAAAGTTCATCAATAAAGACAATGCAGATGTGGTCCAGGATCCACCGACATTGAAACAAATCATTCATCCGCACCGGGACCTGGAAAAGCTCGGAGATTACCTGCTTAACCGTTACAAGGAAGAGATAAGGTCAGCGGTTATAGAGAATAAAGCGGAAGTCGGAGAATTGCCTTTTAAGTGGGAAACTGATTTTGAATTTCGTGATTATGGAGGATGGAAAGCAAACCAGGAAGGATCTGCCTCGGAACGGAACATTCTTGTGATCATTCCCGGTAAGAACCATAAGGAAACAGTCATCATGGCCGATCATTATGATACGGCCTATATGGAAGATGTTTACGGCAGCAGCGGTGAAAGCGCCGGGGCCAGGCTGTCAGCAGCAGGTGCCGACGATAACCATTCCGCAACTTCGACCCTGCTGTTGGCTGCCCCGATATACCTCAGGATGGCCAAAGAAGGGCGTCTTGAGCGGGATATCTGGCTGCTGCATCTCACCGGCGAGGAATTTCCTTCCGATTGCATGGGAGCGCGTAATTTCTGCCAGCATGTGGTTCAGCAAACCCTTCAGCTTCACAGATCCGATGGAACGATACGGGACCTTTCCGGAATAAATATAGCCGGCGTTGTGCTGATGGACATGATAGCCCATAACCGTGATAACGGCCGTGACATCTTCCAGATTGCACCCGGCTATTCAGCAGCATCCCTGAGTCTTTCAACCCATGCCTACCAGGCCTGTCGTTCCTGGAACATCCATGCAGAAAAGTGGAACGAATCCCCTGACAGGAAAGGATGCGATCGGGGACAACGAACCAAAGACGGCATGACCATCCCGCCAAAGGCCTTACACCTCCGTCCTGACGCAGAAATCCGCACCTGGGAAGATCCGCACAGTACACTCTATAATACCGATGGTATCATCTTTTCAGATACAGGTATTCCTGTTATCCTGTTTATGGAAAATTATGATATCAACCGGAAAGGATACCATGACACGCATGATACGATGGAGAATATCGACCTTGATTATGGTGCAGCAGTTTCAGCCATTGCGATCGAAACGGTAGCAAGAATAGCTACTTCTGGGAATCCCAAAGCACTACCGGACAAATAATTTATTCAGACTGTGTATAAATGACCTTCTGGTGATGGAAATGCCACACGGGGCATTTGTTAACGGAAAATTTCACTATGATATATCCCTCCTAGAACTGACCGATGAGGTAAAGATTTTGCTCAAATCACAGCGCATACATGTGAGAACACAAAAACTTTACCAAACTTCACATTCTAACCGGTCAAAAAGATAAGGCAATACTTTTTGAAATATCTTTATTAAATTGCAGACTTTAGTTTACCCACGAACTCATTGTCGGGTAACCTCAACACATATATATACACAATGGTTAGTTGCTATGAAAATGAAAATTACTTCTATCGTCATATTAACAATGTTCGTCTTATTTTCCTTCGGCCAAACTCGAAAAGAATACGTATTGAAAGATAATTCAAATAGCATTAAGGCTAATCCCTATCAAAATCAACTTGATGCCCTTTATCATCAACCAGATTCTGGGGAGATATTTTTTGTTCCAGGAATTGTTCCACCGAAATTGTACGCATTAGGAAAAAATTCAATGGATACAATTTTTTTAAAATATAATGCTGAATCTGTTGTGTTTTATAATAAAACAATGGTAGAATACATTGACGAAACCGATTCAACATTGTGGAACAATCTGGATCATGTACGTTTTGATGTATATATTAATTGGGACGGGGAAGTGTTTTATATTAAAGCGTCAAATGTGATAGGTAAATTCGATAAAAAGAAATGGATAAAACTATGGAACAATATTTATGCAATTCCTTCTCGAGAGGAAGGAATATTAAATGAATACAGGTTTTCTTTGCCAATAATAAAAAAACACAGCAACTAACATGCCTGTAAAACCAATGCTGTTAAGGGTTTATTGCTTAGCAAAGGTTATAACGGCACATGGTTTTACAGGCAAAGCGTTAGCGGTAATTGTAAGCTACAAACCAGATAGGTTAAGATAAAAGAGATTAATAATGAAACAAGAACTAATCGTAACCCGAATTTGGTGGTGGGGACCTGATAAATTCATTTCACCAAAAGCAAATATTAATTTTCAAGAAGACAAATTTTCAATTGTTTGTATGAGAGCCCCAATTGAGTTAGGCGGACAAGACATGTATAATGTATGGTCATATAAAAAAATCGTTCCGAATGAGAAAATTGAATATATTCAAAACTTATCAGACGAACATGGGAAAATTGTTGACCCAATCAAATTGAATATGCCTGCTGACTTTCCCAAAGACACCGAAACTATAGTTACCTTCAAAAATCTCGGGAAATATAAAACAGAAATAACTTTTAGGGAGTATGCAGATTTTGGACAAATGTTTGAATTTGCAAAAATTGGTTTAGAACAATGCTTAAATAAGATGGCTGCCATATTCATTAAATCTTGATTGAAAAATAAAGCAAAATGAAAACAATTACCGCTAATGAGCATGTAGCCGAGCAGTGCGGGGCATCGTGGTTAAACGAACTTGTTGTGGCTATTGAAATGGAAACGAAATTCGAATATAAAATCTTCTAAAGCCCCTGCCTACCGTCAGGCAGGCCTGCCGAAGGCATGGCAGGCAGGCGCACTGCGGCTGCCGAGGCGTCAGGGCACATTGAATTATGAAGATCTTTACGGTAATATTAATAGGTATTTTGTTTCTTGGTTGTTCTCACCAAACATCAATAAAACCAGGAACCTATACATATGTAAGATTTTCGAATGTTCAATTAGGATATTTGTTTCTGACAAAAGGTGTGAAAAGTTATTTTGTAGGTTCTGAAATAGTATTGAATAAAGATTCAACTTTTAAATACACAACTTGTGGCAACATCATGACTGGAACATGGAACTACTTTAATGATTCCTTATTTTTAAAAATAACCAGAAATCGATGGAGAATTGACAGTCTGGATAAATATGGGTTTTATGGAACTTGGCCAACAATCCCAATAAAGCCAATTGGATTTAAATTTGATAAAGATTATTTAGTAAAAATCCACATTTTGAAAAGTGGTAAAAAAGTTATAGAAAAATTAAAATTCAAAGTACCCTAGCAGGCCGCTACACTATCATGCGGGTAAGTTGGTTAGGAAAGTGAATGGGTCAATAATCATGAATACAAAAATCAAACATAAACTCTGCTAGTTCGCGCATGCCGCTAATCGCAATCCCGAGTACTCGAGACTAAAGCAATGTCGCTTAGCAAAGGTGCTTCTTTTGCTTGAGAACTATTTGTTAACGAGGTTTTCCTTGTATGTAATCCATACATTAAAAAAAAGCCCTACCATAGAGCAAGGCTTTTTACAATTACGAATTTTTATTTTCGCTACTTGCCTTCCGGCAGGCAGGTTTCGCCACTTCACTATTTGTTTATAATGATCTTCTTCACCACCTGGTTCAAGCTGTCTTCAAAGATCACGGTATAAACACCGCTCGGCACGGGTCTCAGGTCGATCATCTTTTGGAGTGTACCATTTACATCCACCTTCGTTTCTTCATAGATCTTTACCCCAAGGCTGTTATAAACGCTGATGGAGAACGATTCTTCGGAAGCTGTTATGATGGAAACATTAAACATTCCCTCATTGGGAACCGGGTATAAATTGATCACAGCTGATGAATGCTGACCAATGCCGGTAAGAGGGAACACTATATGGTTTGAGGTATCGGAAGAACAGCCGTTGAGTGTAACCACATCCCAGTACTCACCAAACTGAGTTACAACATAGGTTTGGCCGGTAGCCCCTGTGATAAGGACTCCCTGGTCGTACCATTGGTTGCCTGCCGGGGCACTGCTGTGCAAGGTCATTCCTGTAATTGTGATCACCGGAGTAGGAGGAATAACATTAACGGTCACAGCGAAGTTTGGAGAAACCGTGCCGTTACCACAGGAGTTGGTCCCGAGAACGGTAATATTACCTGAAACGGAAGTAGTGCCAAAATTAACGGTGATAGAGTTTGTATTAGTTCCACCCACGATAGTAGCGCCGGTAGGGACTGTCCATGTATAACCTGTGGCATTTGCAATCACAGGTACCGAATAAATTACCCCCGAAGCTCCCTGGCAAACATTAGCCTCCCCGGTAATAGTTCCTGCTGAACCAGGGAGCGGTTCAACGGTGACGGCAAATGCAGGTGAAGATCCTCCGTTGCCGCAGATGTTGTTGCCATAGACGAGGATGTTTCCTGAAACTGCATTGTTTGCAAAGTCCACAAGGATGGTATTCGATGACACGCCATTGGAATTAGTTGCTCCCGGAGGTAATGTCCAGACGTAGGTGGTTGCATTTGGAATGGGGGCTACAGAATAAGTGATATTTGAGGCTCCTGCGCAAACTGTTACATTTCCGGTGATAGTTCCTGCAGTGCCGGGTATAGGATTAACAGTAACTGGGTACACAGTCGGGGTGAGAGCTGAACATCCATTTGCATTGGTGTAGTTCACGCTTACATTTTGAGATCCTGCAGCATTCCAGGTCACGCCAAGGGTAGTTGTACCCTGACCATAATTAATAGTTCCTCCAGTGGAGACGGTCCATATATAATTTGAAAATCCGGTTTGTGTTGTATAAGCATAAGAACCGGAATTTACACACAGGTTGTTCAGACCTGAAATTGTTGGTACAGGTAAAGCATTCACAGTGACATTATAAACAGTCGGAGTGGGAGCTGAACATCCATTAGAATTGGTATAGTTTACACTTATGGTCTGAGCTCCATTGGTATTCCATGTCACGTTAGCGGAATAAGTTCCCTGTCCTGCCGTAATCGTGCCTCCTGTAACGGCCCAGATATAGTTGCTGAAGCCGAATTGGGTCAGGTAAATATTGTTTGAACTGCCCTGGCAGATTGTTCCCGGTCCTGTGATGGTTGGCGACGGTGAGGAATACACATTGATTGTCAGGGAACCAACAGGTCCGGTTCCGCAAAGACCGACTCCGGCTACTGTCACAAATCCATACAGTGCTGTCGGAGAATAGCTGACCGTAATGCTGTTCGTACCGTTGCCTGCCGTAATGGATGCTCCAACCGGGACAGTCCAGAGATAACTGGTAGCATTTGTAATAGCAGCAACGCTGTAAACATATCCCGAGCCGCCCTGGCAAACATTGACCGGACCGGAAATCGTGCCGGGAGCCCCCGGAGCAGGGCAACCGGTCAGGAAGGATTGATCAGCGCCATAGCTTGTTCCTGCCGCATTTACACCGACACACTGGTAATGATAGGTAACATTGTTCGTTAACCCGCTGATGATCGCCGAAACCGGAGTGGGTGTATTGCCAGTCACAGGCGTGGGAGCTCCGGTCGCTATATTCCCGTAAGATGTTGTCAACCCCCAATTGAAACTTACCGCCGTGGATACATTATTTGCCGTTACCGTACCATTTAATTGTGCTGTGGTCTGCGTTACATTGGACGCCGTGTTTGTGACAACAATGGGAGGACCCCCAGTGGAAAATGTCATGTCATTACCATTGGAAGTTCCACCGGAATTAACGCCAACCACTCTGTAATGATAGGTTGTATTGGAGACCAGTCCTGAAAGAGCGGCGCTCACACTTGTTACGGTAGTTCCTGTAACCGGTGAGGGTACCCCTGCAACCGTTGATCCATAAGAAGTAGTCAAACCATAGTTGAAGGTTACTGTCGTTGAAGCGCCGTTGGCATTCACTGTTCCGTTAATCGTAGCAGCGGTAAGCCCAATACCTGTAGCTGCCGTGGTGACAACTGTAGGTGGAGGGCCGAGCGTGGTAAAGGTCATATCATTCCCGAGGGTAGTTCCGCTGGAGTTAACGCCAACCACCTGGTAATGATAGGTAGTATTGTTTGCCAGACCGGAAATGGCTGCAGCTACAGCAGTAGCTGTAGTTCCCGTGACTGTGGCGGGTACACCTGGAACAGTGGTCCCATAGGCTGTTGTCAATCCATAGTTAAAAGTAACAGTTGTGCTGCTGCCGTTGGCATTAACCGTGCCGTTTAAGGTTGCAGAGATGCCTGTGACAGCTGTTGCAGGGGTGGTTACGCAAACAGGAGGCCCGCTGGTTGCAAAAGTTATTCCCGTACTGTATGTTTCTGCGTTTGCGCCGTAAAATGCAAAAGGACATCCTCCCACCGACCAATTTCTCATGTTACCCGTTAAATTTGTATAAGCCATACTACCTGAGCCGATTGTTCCCGAAGCCCCACATTGCCCAAAATCTATAATTAAACTTTGAGTGGGATCATAGGGGAACTGGGTGTCAAGAACAAAGGTCAACCATGTACCTGTAGCTGCGCTTAAAAGTACTGAAGCCCTGCTATAAACCGTAGTAAGTGATCCTGTGTAAAAGCTGGTGCCGTTGAAAGCAGTACTAGCCGATTGTCCCATTTGAATTGTAAAGGTGGTGTAAGTTGCCGGACCTATAGTCGAGTTTATCATCAAAGAAATACTTGCGATATTTCCCGCCGGAGCCGCTGAAGGTTGATTAAAAGCTCCGGCAGGGTAGAGTAATTGTACATCTTTACCTGCCGCAACATTAAACGGGAAAGAATTTCCACTACCATATGTATTATAATTATAATACTGGGGCTGTGCTGTTAACGAACTATTCAATCCTGCAATTAATAAAAGGATTGAAAAGCAACTGAGTAAATTTCTCATAATTCCTGGTTTTTGGTTGTTGAAAAAGTATTCGGGTTGATTATTTATATCGATTACTGAAAAAAAATTCCTATGATACTGATTTCTGAAACAATAATATAAATCATTAAAAAATGAGATTCATTCTATTCAAAGACATGCAGGCTCAAATATATGAAAAAAAATTTCACAATGAACAAAAAAATGTGATTATATGAAATAGTCCGCACTTGATATTTCAGATAATTCGTTTACGATCTGACTTGATCTAACAACCCGATTTATGAACTTGTAAGATAACTAAAGACTGCTTTTAACAAATGTGTACTATCAAATATTAGCAACTAAAATTTAATCCACCTTTTCCAGCCATCCTTGATTAATCCTAAGCGGTTTTCTGCAGGCCCAGGGTGGGCGTCTTGACCAAAATTTTCAATGAAAATTTGATTTTGGGTTAAATACATATTTATTTTGTTTCTTTGTAACGATCCTGAATATTTTGAGTCTTTTTTCAAATTAAAACTTTCGATTAATTTCACGTAAATTCTATTTTTCATGAAAAAATTACTTTCATTTACTTTTATTATCTTCCTGGCCTTTTCTGCAAGATGCCAGGAGAATCCACTGTGGCTCAGGTATGCATCGATATCCCCTGATGGGAAGACTATTTTATTCAGCTATAAAGGCGACATCTGGTCGGTCCCTTCTGCAGGGGGAACAGCTGTACCGGTGACGCTTACTGAATCCTATGAGTTTGCGCCGGTTTGGAGTCACGACGGAAAGACGATCGCTTTCGCTTCAGACCGGAACGGGAATTTTGATGTCTTTGTGATGCCTGCTACAGGTGGCGAGGCAAAGCGACTCACGTTCCATTCAAATTCCGAAGTTCCGTCCTGCTTTACAGCTGACGATAAAAATATACTATTTTCTTCTTACAGGCAGGATGTGGTCACCAATGCTCAGTTTCCTATTTCTTTGATGTCAGAACTTTACAGTGTACCTGCAGGAGGGGGAAAAGTTTCACAGGTTTTACCTGTACCTGCGCTTAGCACAAACACGAATTCTACCGGAGATATACTGATCTATCATGATCTCAAGGGGTACGAAAGCAACTGGCGCAAACATCATACATCTGCTGTTACACGTGACATCTGGATGTATAACCTGAGTACAAAAAAATATACTCAACTTACACATTTTAAAGGTGAGGACCGTAATCCTGTTTTCGATTCAAATGATAAGGATTATTATTATTTGAGCGAACAGAACGGGTCATTTAATGTGTTCAGGGGTTCTATTATAGATACGGCGACTTCAATAGCTTTGACCCATTTTACTAAACATCCCGTACGCTTTCTTAGCAATTCCAGGGATAACATGCTTTGTTTCACGTGGGACGGAGAGATCTATACACTGAAACCCGGTAGTGAGCCGATAAAGGTGAACATCCATATTGCTGCTGATGGAAGGACTCCCGAGGAAAAGATCATTCCGGTCAATGATGAGTTTACTGAGATGAAACTTTCTCCAAACGGTAAGGAATTTGCCTATGTTTTCAGGGGTGAGATTTTTGTAAGCAGCGTGGACGGAGGATACACGAAACGGATCACCAATACACCATGGCAGGAACGTGACGTGAACTTTAGTCCCGATGGCCGTTCCCTGGTCTATGCTGCCGAAGTGAATAATAACTGGAATGTATACATGACATCCATCACGCGAAAGGAAGAACCTTATTTCTATGTCTCAACAGTTCTGAAAGAAGAACCGGTGATTGTTACGGATGCTGAAGAATTCCAACCGGCTTTTTCCCCCGATGGTAAAGAAGTATCCTACCTTGAGAACCGCGTCGCACTTAAAGTCATCAACC
>JBEKST010000175.1:0-6482 GCA_049516815.1 Bacteroidales bacterium
GGACAGGCGCTGTACTCGTTCTTTTCGCCGGTGAAGACCAGCCCCGGGACCTTTTGCCAGGTGGCCAGATCCTTGGAGCGGGCGAACTTGAAACAGAAGGCCACCGGCTGGTTCGACTCGTAGGCCATCAAGAAGCCCTGTTCGTCCTGACATACGGACGAGTTGAGCAGGTGCTCGCTTCCCTCCCGGCGAATCGCCAGCTCCCGCGTCCAGGTCTTCAGGTCGATCGAACGGAAATGTGCAGCCCGGTCATCACATCCGGTCCATACACCAGTAACCAGATCAGGCGTGATGCCCATAAACCAGCCATCGGATTGATTCTGGGAAGTTCCTGTCTTTCCTGCAACCGGGTTATCGAAACCGTACTTGAACTTCAGGCGGGTGCCCGTACCGCTTTCCACAACCCCTTTCATCAACATGATCATCAGGTAAGCCGTGCCTTCGCTGATGGCTTCATTTTGTTTAGGAACAAATGTTTCGACCACATTCCCGTTTTTATCTTCGATCCGGGTAATGAAAATCGGTTCAATATAAACACCTTTATTGGCAAAAGTTCCCATGGCCCCGGTCATCTCGTAAAGGGTCAAGTCAGCAGAACCCAGGGCAATGGAATAAACCGCAGGAATATCACTGGTTATACCCATCTTGCGGGCGATCTTGATCACATCCTGAGGTGAATATTTTTTCATAAGCTGGCCGGAGATCCAGTTGTTTGAATATGCCAGCGCCCATTTCAGGGGAACCTCTTCGCCGAGTCGTTCCTTGTTCTCGTTTTTCGGAGCCCAGATATCCCCGTTGGGAAGCTCAATCACCGGTTGTACGTTTGGATACAACGTACAGGGTTTGTCTCCTTCCTGCATGGCTAAGGTGTAAAGGAAGGGTTTAAAGGTAGAACCTACCTGCCTTTTGGCGAACTTTACATGATCGTACTGAAAATACCGGTAATCAATACCGCCAACATAGGCTTTTACATATCCTGAATGCGGATCAAACGACATCAAGCCGGATTGCAGCAGAAACTTATAATACCGGATAGAATCCATGGGTGTAAGTATAGTATCAATATCGCCTCGCCATGAGAATAGGGTCATTTTTACCGGGGTGTTAAAGTTCTTCAGGATTTCCGCTTGCGGCGTATTGCGGGTTTTCAGGTGGAAGTATCGGTCCGACCGGCGCATCGCCTGCAGCATCAGGTTTTGGATTTCTTTAGTCTTATTCTTTTCAAAAACGAAAGGTGCATCTTTGATCCCTTTCCAATGACGGAAAAACGAAGGCTGAAGTTCTTTCCCCAGGTACTCCCTCACCGCTTCCTCGGCATATTGCTGCATCCGTGAGTCTATGGTGGTATAGATCTTCAACCCGTCTTTGTAAAGATTATAAGGTGATCCGTCGTCTTTTTGGTGATTGGCGCACCAGTCGCTCAACACACCACGCAGGTATTCCCGGAAATAAGTGGCCAGTCCTGCCGTGTGATCCTGGATCCGGTAATGCGTCATGTCCATCGGGAGGGCTTTCAACGAATCGTACTGCGATTCGGTCAGGTAATGGTATTTCTCCATCTGTGTCAGCACAGTATTCCTTCTTTCCAGAGCCCGCTGGGTGTTCCGCACAGGACTAAACCAAGAAGGCGCCTTGAGGATCCCAATGAGAAGAGCTGCTTCTTCGGCTTTCAGCTCTTTGGGCTCTTTGTTGAAATAAGTTTTGGCTGCCGATTCAATCCCGAAGGCCTGACTTCCGAAATCGACGGTGTTCATATACATGGCAAGTATCTCGTCCTTCGAATAGTTGCGTTCCAGCTTGATGGCGGTTATCCATTCTTTGAATTTGATAATGACAGTTTCAAAAAAATTCCGGTCTTTCTTCCGCGGGAACAGATTTTTTGCCAGCTGCTGGGAAATGGTGCTTCCTCCTCCTTTGTTCGAGCCGGTGATCATTCCGAACCCGA
Organism: Bacteroidales bacterium; assembly: GCA_049516815.1. Classification (GTDB taxonomy): domain Bacteria; phylum Bacteroidota; class Bacteroidia; order Bacteroidales; family FEN-979; genus FEN-979. The sequence goes on from JBEKST010000175.1 coordinate 1,946, forward strand.
CACGAAAAATAGCTTTAATGTCTACACCCGAATGTTTTTCGAACCGCGAATCTTCGGTGGCGATCAGCGCATTGATCACATTAGGAGAAAGTTCCCTGAAATGGATATTTGAACGGTTCTCAATATAATATTTACCCAGGATCACATGATCGGAAGAATAGATTTCAGTGGCAAGATTGCTTTTGGGGTTTTCAAGCTCTTCAAAGCTTGGCATTTTTCCGAAGATCCCCAGGGAAATAAGCGAAAACAGGAGAAGAAAGAAAAGGATCACACTCACACCTGTGATCCAGAATTCCTTGATAATCTTTTTTTGAGTCTGAGGTGAAACCGAACTTTTTTTACCTGGCATTTTCTTGACTGGCTTGTTTTTCAATTCTGATCCCTACATCCCTGATCCCCTTCAACTCTTTTACCCGCATGGCCTGTTCCAGTTCAAAGCGATAAACACCTTTTCGCGGGAAAACCATCGCCCGCTGGAAAAGAAACCGATTAAATTTCAAATTCCCGAATCCGGATCCGCGCCATTTTCCATCGGGATCGGCCAGCTGGCATTCAACAGTATCGGTAGCTGTTTTGCCCCCGGGAAGAGTTGTATGAATGAAGAGATAAAGATTACTATAAGGATAAACACCATCATTCCTGACATTAAGATAAAGATCGTAATGCGCGAGTGTGTCGGCAATGTTCACATTGAAAACCCGGGAATTCGTATTTAGCCAAACGCCATTTTCTATACTTTTATTTTCTTCATAGAACCTTTTTGAATCGCAGGAGACCAGGAAAAATACCAGTAATGTCAGGGAAAGAAAAAAGAGATTCCGGTTCAGGGGCATGTGGTTGGATTTACAGAAACGGGTTTACAGGTTGTCAAAACGGGTAAGGTCATCCTGTCCTACAACATTTTCAAAATCAGTTTTTGGCTCGGAAATATGTGCAAAATCTTCCAGGTTTTCCGGTATTTTCCCTGCTTTGTTGTCCTCGATGACCTTGATTACATGCTCAACAGGGATTGCCATGAAATTGGAAGAATCATTCACATAAGTATACCACATCAGCTTCCTGAAAATATCAGTCTTTTGGTGAATGGCATCGCCTTTATGGGTTTTCAGCACCACCTCCGCATCTGGGAAACCCTTAAGGGCATCCTGGTAAGTTTCGTATTCGTAATTCAGACAGCATTTCAACTTCCCACATTGTCCGGCCAGTTTCTGTGGGTTCATGGAAAGTTGCTGCACCCGCGCCGAATTAGTGGTCACCGAATGGAAATCATTCATCCAGGTAGCACAGCAAAGTTCCCTCCCGCACGAACCGATACCCCCGAGGCGACTGGCTTCCTGGCGTGCGCCGATCTGCCGCATCTCGATCCGTACCTTGAACTCTTCTGCAAGTATCTTTATCAGTTCACGAAAATCAACCCGGTCTTCGGCCGTATAATAGAAAACAGCCTTGGTATTGTCGCCCTGGTATTCCACATCATTGATCTTCATCAGCAGGTTCAGGCTTATGGCGATCTCACGGGCCTTGTACATCGTGGAAGTCTCCGTTTCAACGGCAGCCACCCACTTTTCAATATCCGTAAGCCGGGCTTTCCGGTATACCTTCTTAATATCGGGCGACCTGGGATCTACCTTTTTCTTTCGTAACTGGAAACGAACAATTTCTCCGGTTAGTCTGACGATACCGATATCATGTCCCGGGGATGCTTCCACGGCAACAATATCGCCTACTTCAACTGATATATCCGAAGGAAGATGAAAAAAATCTTTCCGGTTATTTTTAAATTGCACTTCAACGATGTCGAATACCTTGAACCCCTCCGGTAGCGGAAGATCGTTCAGCCAATCGTGGGTGTCGAATTTACTGCAGTTGTGCTGAAATACCTTATCATTCTTGTGATAAAGCTTCGGGACTTCGCAGCAACCACGTGTAAAGAATGGGTTTGCGGCCGGGGCAGGGATATTTGGGGCACCATCTTTGGGTTCAGAATCCATAGTACAAAAGTACAAAAAAATGAATTAAGACTCCCGGTTTACTTTTTCCTGACTTCCTGGAACAAACGAGATGCCTTTAGGGAAACATCAAGGAAAAGCGTCTGGGGATGGGCATTCCGTTCCACATGATAAAGCGCGTTGTTGAACAATTCGGAGAAACGAACGAAATTAGATGGATTAATATAGGAAGAGATTTTTTTTAAAAATTTCAGTTCTTCCCCTTCAGCCGTCACCTGTTCCTCGTTACCAAAAACAAAAATGGCGCAAAACCCGATCACCTTTAGGGCATACAACAGGAAGTCCTTCTGGTTTTCCCGGCCGATCCTGGCTATCTCACCCGAAAACCCGACCAGGTCAATGATCTTGTCATCGAAACAGAGCAGCATCCACTTCCGGAAGTTGGTAAAATTAAACTGATCCTCTTCAATGTGCTGAAGACGGTTCAAGGCTTGTTTCAGGTTCCCATATGACTGCCTTGCGATGATGCCGGCCTCCCTTTTCCCCAACGCATGTTTATTGATGAGGTAAGCGGTAAGGTCACTTACGCCGATCTGTGGAATTTTGACCAACAGAGTACGCGAGCGAATGGTACTGATTACCTGTTCGGGGTCATCTGTGATCAGGATGAACAACGTTTTTTCGGGAGGTTCTTCAAGGATTTTAAGGATCTTCGGCGCCGCCGCATAATACAACTTTTCCACCATCCACAGGATCATCACCTTGTATTCCGATTCATAACTTTTATAGCTCAGGGTATGGATGATCTCGTTGCAGTCGTCGGCATTGATGATACCCTGCTTGTTCTCCATCCCTATGAATTCGTACCATTCATGAAGGTTTACATGATAATCGTTACCAATAAGAAAAACTCGCCAATCTTCAAGAAAATCATTACTTTTCGGCTTCTTCGTGACTTTTTTGGTGGTTGATATAGGAAAGATGAAATGAAGATCGGGGTGAACCAGTTTCTGATATTTTATGCACGAAAGACAGATACCGCAGGAATCGGGATTACTACCGGCGATTCGGTTCTGGCAATTGATGTACTGTGCATAGGCGATGGCCAGCGCCAGTTTTTCATTGCCTTCAGGACCAAAAAAAAGCTGGGCATGGCTCACACGATGATCCAGAACCGTCTGGACCAGTTTCTTCTTGATCACTTCCTGCCCGATGATTTCGCTGAATCGCATGACTTACACCTGAAATCAGGAAGCAAATTTATAGGTTTTCCCGATGGAAAGGACTTCTTGCAAAATAAATTCCCTCCCACTGTCATTGCATGAAAATTTCGGGGAAAGGTAATTCGGCAACGACCACTTTCCCCGATTTGTAATAGGGAATCAGAACGATGGAAAAAATCTCCATCCCGGATCGTTTCTCCTTTCCACTCAAAAAACATGCACACGACACAATCTCCACCGGAACAAACCGGATCAATTCAAACATAACCGTTTTTCTTCCTTAATCGGGTAATTTCGAAAAGGTAATACAGTTGTTGAAAAAAATACCTCAGATCCTGGATGCTGGATGCTGGATTTTGCTATTTTACCATTTTACTACTCACCAATTCACTCGTCCCCTTGTCCGCCTGTGTTAAATTTCCCTGCAATAACCACAACAAAAATTAAAATTTTTATTTTTGTCAGAACATTAAAAGCGAAGAATAATTTCTTTCCCATACAAACCTGCAACCGGACAATGAGGGGAGTATGTGATGAATTGATGCGGATATGTCCGCGTTATTTGAGTTGTATTTTAAGGCATCTGTAAGCTAATTTTTTAGTGAAAAAAGAATCAGAGAACAATCATTCCATTGAGCCAACAAGGCTTAATACGATCTTTCGTTCACTTCAATATAGAAATTATCGCCTTTTTTTCGGAGGACAAAGCATCTCGCTGATTGGCACCTGGATGCAACGAATCGCAATGCCCTGGCTGGTGTATCGACTCACGGGTTCGGTATTCTTATTAGGTGTCGTTGGCTTTGCCGGTCAAATTCCAACTTTCTTATTAGCTCCTATTGCAGGAGTGCTGACTGATCGGTGGAATCGATATCACATTTTGATTGTTACTCAGATTGCCGCAATGATACAAGCATTAATCCTGGCATTTCTCTTTTTCAACGGAACGATCGGAGTCTGGCATATCCTGTTGTTAAGTGTTTTCCTTGGTTGCATTAATGCCTTTGATACGCCTGCCCGTCAATCATTTTTCATAAAGATGATAGAGGACAGAAAAGATCTGGGAAATGCAATTGCCCTGAATTCCTCAATGGTGAACAGTGCAAGATTGCTTGGGCCTTCAATAGCAGGTTTGTTAATTTCTATCACAGGTGAAGGAATCTGTTTTCTTCTGAATGGGTTAAGCTATATTTTCGTTATCGTTTTTCTGTTGATGATGAAAATTCCCCCGGAAAAAATAAAAACTCACAATACCCGTGTTCTACAGGAATTAATAGAAGGGTTTACTTATGTTGTGGGGTTCACGCCGATCAGGTACATTATCCTGTTACTTGCATTGATCAGTTTTATGGGAATGCCTTATAC
>JBEKST010000176.1:0-6466 GCA_049516815.1 Bacteroidales bacterium
ACCCGGAAAAACCACAAGCTAAAACTTTTTGAATCACTCATTTAATAGTGAGACTCAAATTTCAAGAGCATAGCGAATTGAAATTTGTTAGTCGAACAATCCCCCCGAGTACTCGGGGGAGGGTATGATACATCCTGAGTAATCGGGATAAAGTTGTTCATACCCGTGATTGCCAGAAGCACAAAGGGCTCGAAATCTATGGTTGGTGCCTTATGTCAAGTTATTTACATATGATTGCAAGAGCAATTGGAAAGCAAATATTACTTGATATCCTTAGAGATTTAAAGAAGTATACTGCTAAAGCTATTATTCAACAGATAGAAGACGAACCAGAAAGCAGAAAAGAGTGGTTGTCAGCCAGGTTTAAAATTGTCAGCTCGCCACAGGCGAGCCGTGATTTGGCATGCGTCACAGATTTATCCTCCTGTGGCGGACACGCGCCAGCCGGGGAATGTCGGTTTTAAATATTTTTCTTTTTAAACCACACATTAAATTTATACCTTTATTGGTGAAAATTTCGCTGACGATTTACAACCTCCACTAAAAACTTAAAATTATAATACTTAGGAAAAAACAAATTCAAACGAATAAAAAAAATAATATGGAAAAGCAAATTAGTATTTGTGAAAAATGTAAATATTATTTTTTTACAGATGAGCAAAATGTTACATACGGATTTGTCAGACTTGAAACCTGTAAAAGGGAACATTTTAATAAATTGATAAAGAAATTTCGCACAGAAGAAGTTTTAACTTGTAAAGATTTCGAGGAAATAGAGGAAACACAATAAAAACGGTAGAAATGATATAAAAGTCAAATTGGAAAATCCGATCAAAAACCAGTTGACGTGCGTCCGTCAAAGGGACATCTATGAAACTAATACTTATATTCTGTTTTGGGACAAACCCATTTTCTTTATCATATTATCGTAAGGTTTTACATCTTTTTGGGCTCCCGTGAGTTTGTTTAAATCACGCATAGAAAACTCACCTCTAAACCTCCAATCCTTTTTATTCATTCCCGATAAATTTAAACCCGAGGGAAACTATAATAAGATTGTTATGAGTATTAAAGCTGTAATTGGCAGCATCCTTAAACAATGAATTGAATGCATATTCATACCGTATATCCAGGGTGAAAAATAAGACATCAATGCCGGTACCGGCCATAATCAGCCAGTTGGCTGTATTGAAACTTGCAGATTTGACCGGCCCTGTTAAATCATCGAAATTTTTGACTTTTTTATTAACCACAAAAGAGGCAACCGGTCCCAGTTCAATCCTCCAGTTGAGAAAACTCGAATTGATGATTTTAAAGCCAACCAGGAGTGGTATATCTAAAGAGCCGACGGTAAATCTTTGTTTGGTCCATGTCCCGTTTGCACTGTCATTGGTAAATGCGACACCGCTTAATGTATAGGTTAATTCAGGAGTAAAATAAATACGTTTTCCTATCCGGGAGAAGATTCCTATATGAAAGCCATTGCCGAAATGTGACTCGATCGAACTCGGTTCGGTAGCTAACTTGTTGCCATTATAACCAGCTCTTACTCCAAGTCTGAATTGTCCGAATGAAAATTCGGTTACAAAGAATACGGAAATCACGATCAACACAAACTTTTTCATATCAATGATTTTTTGGATTGTCGACCCTATATTGATTTTTCTTGCCGTATGATACAGCCGTAAATGGGTCACTGTCTGTGTGGGAAAGTGGCGGCAGTAAAGGGAGCAGATTGAGAATCATAAAAATGTCAAAGACATTTACCCCTATTCGTGTCGAAATTTACAAAAAAAATATTGGAAATCAAGCATTTTTCAATTTTTTTAATAACCAAACGATGTCTTTTTCAAACTGTTATAAAAGTTGTAAGGGGATGGTAAGTTCCAGCTGGCGTGCGTCCGCCAAAGGTGGATAAATCTGTGACGCGTGCCAGGTCAGAAAACGAAAAGACCTATTTTGTTACTCTCACAGTAGTTGATTGGCTGGATGTATTTACCCGGAAAAACCACAAGCTGAAACCCTGAGCTAAGCAGAAATTGAAATTCCGCCTTACACATAAAAAAAGTAGGAACGATTAATGAATCTCCCTTACAGAAAAACACTTATTCCTTTATAAATCTTGCCGTCATTGTGCTCTCCCTGCTCACGACCTTCAAAAGATAAAATCCAGCCGGAAGATCTTCCAGCCCCAGATCTACTCTTTGCATTAATAAAGGCTTTTGCAGAAGCCTTTTCCCTTGTGCGTTATAGACAGAGACCTCCGTTTGATTCAAATCTACTGACAGGGGCAGATTAATGGTAATTTTATATGTTGCAGGATTCGGATATACCCTGAGCAGACTCGGCTGATCGTGGTTTACGATTCCGGTAGAAGCACCCGGCCGGAACTCCCATAGATCCGTCAGGATTCCTGTTCCGTTAATTCCATTCCCGATATATGCCTTATCCCCGAAAGAGAAGGTAAAGCAGGCAGACCGTTCGGGCAGATTAGCTGGAACGTTTAATTGGCTCCAGGAATTTGTCGAGGGAGTGTATCCCCAGATATCATGAAAAAAGTCAATATTGTTGGTGCCAAAGCCAATATACCCGGAATTTCCGGTCACAAAACAATTTGCAGCGCGCGCCATGCCCGGAAAATTCGGTATCGGTGTCCAGGAATTGCTTACAGGATCATACTTCCAGAAATCTTTCTCCTGTGTATAGGTAGATGAGAACCCCACCCCAAAATAGCCCGATCCCCCTATCGAAAAAGGTGCTCCCCAGGCTCTTTTCCCGCCCGGAAAATCAGCTTTCTGCTTCCAGGTGTCAGTTGCAGGATTGTACAAATACATATCGTATAAATAATCATTACCATTATAATAGGAACCTGCAACAACAAAAGCGCTGTCGCCAATCACAAAACAGCCTGCACCGTAACGGGCCATTCCCGGAAAATCCCTTTTCTTTGTCCATGTATTTGTAAGACGGTTATATTCCCAAAGGTCATACTGGCAAACCTGGGTTGCGCTTAATCCCAATCCAACATAGATTTTTCCGTTTATCGCGAACCAGATGCAGTCAAGCGGACCATCTCCCGGATAACTTGTCAACTGCATCCAGGAATCCGTAAGGGTATCGTATTCCCAGAAATCGTTCACATACGAGCCATCACAGATCAGGCCCAACCCCATATACCCTTTTCCGTTCATGGTAACACCACCGGTTGTTCTTCTTCCGTAGTCATATACAGGAGATTTCATGATCCAGGACTGAGCATTGGAAAAGCCAATAATAACAAGGAAACAGATGAGTGTAAAGATTGTCCTTTTCATAGAGCCTCCATCTTTATATGGTTTATATCACGAATAATTAGTTGATCCTTATTAATTCACTTTTTCATTGTTTCATCATTTGTGTTTTGCCGTTGAACGATTACTCATACGTTGTTTCTTCTGCTGGTATCAGGTATTCAACCCATTCTCCTCATCAAACTCCCTGATATATTCAGCCAACCCCTTAAGCTCCCGGTTTACCACTGCCAGATCAAACCGCTCTGGATCATAATCGTCCCCAAGCCATTCAAGAAGTTCAATATAGCCGTCCTTTTCAGGATGCTTCAGGTGATGTATTAATTCCTGATATCCCGGAACCCCTCCACAATCTTCAGGCGGGGCAGACCTTGCACCATTGAGACACCGGGGTGTTTTCGATCCACCAACCGCAATCTTCTTCAATACTATTGTGTGCTTCCACGAATCACCCATATCATATTCGTAAGGAAATTTTTCACCGACTTTCGAAAGCACGTCCTTAACTTTGATCTTTTTATCCCAGATTATCTCACCATCACCCCAAAGGATAGGATCACCGATCTTGTGTTCCCAGACACCAAACTTGTACAGATGGGAATTGGTCCAGCCAAATGCGATCTGGATGATATGATGAAGTTGGTTAAATGTAAACGATTCCGGAACCTGGATGGTTCTCCAGATAGGAGGGGTGATCTTATCAATACTGATTTTGAGCTGATACATAGTATTCTGGATTCACTTTCAAAGATATAGAAATTGTTTTAATGAAGAATGAATAATGATGAATCCCTGCTGGCGTGCGTCCGCCAACGGGGGATCAGGATACATTATAATACTGATAATAACCGATATCTGCTTAACAGCTTACCCATTTCTGTGAGACGGAAGTTATGAGTGGCACTCCTTTCTGACAGTCCAGGGGAAACATCACAGAAACGGCTTATATGAATGACCGGATAATATTATTACATACTTATGTGAAATTTTTTTTAATATCTTTACCATTCCCGGTTTTGTAGTTTTATATTGACAATTACCGAACAGATGCCAAAAAAACCCTCCAACCTCATTTATGGACTTGAGGATAAGCCTCCGTTACTGATTACGATCATTCTGGGCTTTCAGCATTCCTGTCTTTTTTTCGTTTTGATGACACTCCCGATCATCATTATACGTCAACTGGGCAATTCCATTACTCCCGAAGAAGCTCAGAGCTACTTAAGTATGACCATGATTGCAGGAGGGATAACCGTTATGCTACAGTCCTATCGCCGCTTTGGCATAGGATCCGGGTATTTTTGTCCGGGCCTTTGCGGGCCTGCCTATATGGATGCTACACAGATGGCAGCAGCTCTGGGTGGTCTGCCTTTGGTCTTCGGAATGACAATGCTATCGGGGGCAATAGAATCTCTTTTTTCAAAGGTCATGAATAAGCTCCGTTTCCTTTTCCCGGCCGAGATCACAGGGCTGATCGTCAGTATGGTAGGCTTGTCTTTATTACCTGTCTCATTGGAATATTTTTTCGGAACCCAGCAAAAAACAGCAGGAAGTAACTTTGCAGCAATCAGTATAGGTTTCCTGACCCTTGCTGTGATGGTCGGGCTGAATATCTGGAGCAAGGGGAACATGAAACTCTTCTGTGCGCTGATAGGGGTGATCCTGGGCTATTTTGCCAGCATTCTGACAGGGATCATTCCACCCGGTGATTTACATAGGATTGTAGCTGCCCGTTTCATTCATTTCCCCATGATCAGACATATCCGATGGACTTTTGATTTCACGATGATCGTTCCATTCATCATCGCCGCAATATGTTCTACGTTTAAAACTGTCGGAGATATAGTCACCTGTCAGAAGATAAACGACCCTGACTGGAAACGTGCAGATATGAAAACACTCTCAGGAGGTATTTTTGCGGATGGCCTGGGAGGAGTTATCCCGGGACTGATCGGCGGATTCGGACTTTCGACCTCTTCATCCAATGTCGGATTATCGATTGCGACAGGGGCCACCAGCAGGGTAATCTCTCTGGCTATGGGAGGGATATTGATCTTCATGGCTTTTTTCCCGAAACTTTCCGAGGTGATGATCATCATGCCGGCTCCGGTCATGGGCGCAGCCCTGATCTTTGCGGTCAGCTTCATTATTCTTACAGGCTTCCAGATCATGGTCTCACGTATGATGAACGCCCGGAGGATCTTTGTGATCGGCATATCGCTCGCATTTGGTTTATGCGTGTATTTTATCCCCGGGGCATATTCCGGCGTTCATCCCTGGCTGAAACCTGTATTCAGCTCTGCGCTTTCCGTGACTACCATCATGGCTTTAATACTGAACTTGATCTTCCGGATCGGGGTGGCTGAAAAAGCCAGATTGGAACTGAACCCTGCTGCTTTCTCATCCTCTGATATCCTCGATTTCATGGAGAGACAGGGAGGGAACTGGGGTGCACGACCCGATGTGATCCACAGTGCCGCCGGCGCAATGAATGAGACTATGGAAACCATCATTTCCAATAAGCTTTCAAGTTCAAATGTGCTTATGCTTGTGAGCTTTAATGAGTTCGACCTGAATATTGACATCTGTTATTCGGGAGATCCGATTGAATTCCCTGACAGGAAACCATCCCGACAGGAAATGATTGAAGATGATCATGCAACAACCATGCTTTCGGGATATATGATAAGGCAGTACGTTGACGGACTTAAAACAGAACAAAAGGGCGAGCAGATGAACATAAAGTTTCATTTCAAACATTAAAACCAGCCATGACAATAATGAACATCATCAAGCTGATCATCACCCTGACAAACAACCTTGCCGTGATCCTGATCGTGGCCTATCTGCTTACACGGACAAAGCTGTATACAGAGATCATCCTCGAAAAAAAGCTTACACTGAAAAACAGCCTGCTTCTTAGTATTATCTTCGGTTTTTTTGCAATTTATGCTGATTATGGTGCATTTGTATACAGGGAGTCCCTGATCAACATCAGGGACCTGGGCCCGGAGATTGCAGGGCTCATCGGCGGACCTTTAGTTGGCCTGGCTGCAGGACTGATAGGGGGAATCCATCGGTATTTTTATTATTCCGGAGGAACACAGGTAGCATGCTCGATGGCAACAGTACTGGCAGGTTTGCTTGGTGGGCTGGTCTACCTTTTCAGGAAAGCC
>JBEKST010000177.1:0-6459 GCA_049516815.1 Bacteroidales bacterium
GGTATCCGGGGTTGTGGAAAAGATCTCGAGGGGATAGGTTGTTTGTTCTGCAATATTCCTTGCAATGCCGCGGGTAAGAAGATAACCATTGACCTGGTCCTCGCCGATCTTCACTTTCATCCCCCGCAGGCTGACATCGCATTCCCGTTTTCTTCTCCGGAAAAATTGCTCTGAAAAAAATTCATACCCCTGTAAACGGATAGTCAGGATGAGCATACTATCGGAGCAGCTCACCATTTTCATGTTCCAGGGGATCTGTGTATAATTTAACCGGTATTCGGCAGTATAGAAATATTCTTTTGAAAGATGAACCAGGATCCAGAGAAAAATAGAAATAATCAGGCATATCAGAAACATAGAAAGTTGATTTCGAAACTTCTCAACTTTTCTTTTTCTGGCATTCCGGATAAAATCAATGAATTCAGGTTCCAAGTTGTTCGGATTGGAAAACCTTGAGTTTATTTGTTCTCAATGGTTTGTGAGTTATCGATGGCAATAGCAGATTTTTCCACGCGCAACCGAACCTGGCCTTCAACCTCAATGGTCACCGTTGTTTCCTGGAGTTCTACAATACGGCCATGGATCCCGCCAATGGTGATGACCTTTTGGCCTTTTTCCAGCGATTCCCTGAATTTTTTCTGATCTTTCGACCGTTTCATTTGCGGACGGATAAAGAAAAGATAGAAGACTACTACGATAAGGATCAACGGAAGAAAAGAATACCACGTGCTAGAGCTGTTAGCTGATGATCCGGATGTCGGCTGCATTAAAATAATACTCAATAAATTCATCTTGAAAAGGTTTAAAATGGTTAATATTTACTGATTAAGTAATGTCAGATATTTTTCATTAGTCGAACATTTTATCTGATGTCCGAGGTCAGAGGTCAGAAGTCCGAGGTCTGAGGTCTGATGTTTTTTTCTATTTTCTATTCTCTGTTTTCTGATTTCTGACTTCTGATTTCTGACTTCCGCCTGTCCGCCTGTTACTTTTTGCTACTTGCCATCATGACTTCCGCTTTGATCCTGAGAATAAATGTGTTGGGTTGTGTATTTGCAACGATGACAATATTTTTATTCTGAAAACCATGCTTTCCTTCACTGTTGAATGTCACCTTGATCGTACCGTCCTGCCCAGGATGAATGGGGGTTTTAGGAAAGGAGAGAACCGTACAGCCACATGAGGAGCTGACATCGGAGATGATCAGGTCGGACTTCCCTGCATTTTTGAATTTGAAAGGATAGGAAACAGTTTCCCCTTGCAGAATTCTCCCGAAATCATGTGATTCTTCAACAAATTTAAAAGAAGGAAGTCGTGAGAGGTCTCCTTTTCCGCTTGCCGTGTTTGGGTTTTGGATCACATCCGATGAGATCCTGTTGTTGTTGCAGGAAGATAATGAAAATGCTATAATTCCAGCACAAAAGATGATTACGGCTGAAAAACTCTTATTCATAACTGGCTTTCCCTGATTTAGGGTGCAAAAATAAGAAAAATCAACCAATAAAAATGGGAATACTCTCTAATTCTTACAAAAACCCGTCTTGCAACCTATACTGGAGGGGAATTCTATTTCTTCTTCTTTTTCAGGAAATACACGTTTGCAGAAACCATGCTTGCCACATTGAAATTCCAGTTTCCCGGATTGCCAAACCTCATGGAGTTTTTATCCGACTTCGTAGCATTTCCCTGGAGTTCAACCCCTATGCTGAATCTCGGATCGATAAAATATTCTGCCCCGAAAGCAATACCTGCTATCCAATCTGTTGTCCTGGTTTCTGAATCATTCTCTTTTGCAGGAATAAAACTGGCAAAACCTCCCCGAAGACCGAGATAAGGCGACAGTTTACTTGATGAAAAATAGAACCTTGGGATAATCCCGATAGCATAGTCAGTACCAATCTTATCGCCCCATTGGAAATCGAATGCAGGGGCAATGGAAATCTCATTATCAACCCAGAAAGGGATCATAATACCGTATTGTGCAGTCTGGATTGTCGCACTGATCCCGGCAATTCTTCTGCCGGTATCCTGTGTATTTCCATTTTTTGTGACAAAAAGGAGAAGAATGATGAACAGACCAAGATAAATTTTTTTCATAGCTAAGACATTGTGTTAATTTTGAGTTATTCAGGAAATATGCAGGGTTTTTATTTATAATTTAAGTTAAGCAGGTCAAACGAATGTTTCTTTATAGAATGTTAATCATACTTAATACTTTTAGAAAAAACAATATTATCCCACAAAAGAATTCCGTCCGTTTTCATATATATACGATAATAACCCTCCGGAAGATTCCTTATCTGTATATATTTATACCACCAATCCATGAATACAACTGTATCAAGCAATGGCTTTTGTGCCGGAGCAATAATAACCTGACCGAGAAAGGAAACCGCTTCGGATCCTGATCCTGTAAAGGTTGCCGGAACTATCCAGAGTCTTGTTTTTATGCCAACCAGTGTTTGAGTAAAATATATCCCCATTCTTTCCTTAGCGGGATTGGGGTATGAAATTATGTTAAAATGTGCAATAAAATCACTCCCCGAAGAATCAATGGTATGTATATCCGGATTTCCTATATCTGCCAATTTTTGGCCCATATCATTTCTGGTCTCGAAACCCCTGATTAACACTGTAGAGGATCCGGATGCGCGGTAATCGGAATCAGCCTTTTTGCAGGATAAAAGAAGAAATGAAATTCCAAGGAGCAAACAAAAAAAACGAGTCATGGAAAATTGTTTTTCTGTAAGGCTAAAATATTAATTTTTTTTTGATTACAAGTTTTGAAACGGGAAATTGTTCTGTATATTCGTCAGGAAATTGAAACATGTCTTTTTTTGAAATGTTGGAGACGAAGGCTGATTTACGATTGGACGATTTACGAGTTACGATTGAATTGTTAGATTTATGATTGACGAGTGACATCTTATAAAATCGCAAATCATCCGATCGGAAATTTATTCTAAAATCGTAAATCGTCCAATCGTAAATATGTTCATCTTCTCCTTCCTTCAGTTTCTGGCACTTTAAAATAGGTTTTAGTTAATAGGACGTGTTGTTTCTCATATTCATTAAAAACCAGACGGAATGAATATCTACCTGATCGGGTATATGGCATCGGGAAAATCAAAGCTGGGAAAGGAATTATCCGGTCTGACAGGCTTTTCATTTGTTGACCTGGATAAGGTTTTCGAGGAGAGATACCGGATTGGGATTGTCGACTTCTTTGATAAATATGGGGATCCGGCATTCCGGCAAATTGAACGCAAGTTGTTGCTGGAAACGGCAGCCCTCGACAACATGATTATCGCCACCGGGGGAGGAGCCCCTTGCTCAGAAGAAAATATCCGGTTTATCAAATCACACGGGATCAGTATGTATATCAGGATGAATGCTGCGGATCTTACCGCACGTTTGAAAAGCGTCAAAAGGAAACGTCCCTTGCTCAAGAATGTTCCCATGGATGACCTTGAACAGTTTATCCGAACCCAGCTGGAGGAAAGAGAGCCCTATTATCTTCAGGCGGATCATATTATCGCTGGACCGGTTGATGACCTGAAGCCATTGGCGAATCTGATCAAAGAACTTAATCGATAAGCGGGATCTTCCTAACGAGCAAAGCAATGTTTTCAACGTGCTGTGTATGAGGGAACATATCTACCGGCTGACATTCGATCAGATCGTACTGATCTTTCAACAGGGCAATATCCCTCGCCTGGGTAGCAGGATTACAACTCACATAAACGATCTTGCGCGGAGCTGCATTCAGGATGGCTTTCACCACTTTCTCATGCATTCCTGCCCGTGGAGGATCCGTAATAATGATGTCAGGTTTTCCTTGCTGTTCAATGAATTCAGGTGTGAGTAGTTTTTCGGTTTCCCCGGCAAAAAATGAAATATTTGGGATCCCATTCCGTTGCATATTCCCCCGGGCATCTTCCACGGCAGAGGGCACCGACTCAATCCCGATCACTTTTTTTACAGATCCTGCGATAAAGCTGGAAATAGTGCCGATTCCACTATACAGGTCATATACAGTTTCATCGCCGGTGAACCCGGCATATTCTCCCGCTTTCCGGTATAAATTAAATGCCTGCGTGGTATTGGTCTGAAAGAAAGATGCAGGCCGGATCTGAAATTCAACTTCTTTTTCCCTGGCAAATGTGATCATCTTCTCTGTGATGTAAGGATCTTTTTTATAATGAATAAAAGGAAGGTCGGTGATCACATCATTTTTCTTTCCATTGATTACGTAATAAATAGAGGTGATTTCCGGAAATTTCGACAGCATATGATCCAGGAGCAGTTTGATCTCTTCTTTATCATCGGTCAGGAAGACAAAAATGACCATTACGTTGCCGGTCATGGTGGTCCTAATCAGGAGGTTGCGCAGGAATCCCTTCCAGATCCTCACATCATAAAAAGAGAGATTGCGTTCCAATGCATATTTCCGGGCTTCCAGACGAATGGCATTTGACGGATCGGCCTGGAGGTAACAATGGTTGATGTCGAGGACCTTGTCAAACAACAACGGAATATGGAACCCGAGTGCATTCATCCCTTTGTCATCAACCCTTCCGGCTTCTGTTTTATCGCCGGTTGTCAGCCACCGGTGATTTGAAAATGAATATTCCAGTTTATTCCTGTAATACATGCTCTCAGGGGAGGACAGGATTGAATGGATATTTGGATTTTCGATCTTTCCGATCCGCTGGATGGCATCTTTAACCTGTTTTTGCTTGTAGAAAAGCTGTTCTTCGTACTTCATATTCTGCCAGCGACATCCCCCGCAGATCCCGAAATGTTCGCAGAAAGGATCCTGTCGTTTTTCAGAATACTTATGAAACCTGATCGCTTTCCCTTCAAGGTAGGATTTTTTCTTCCTGACTAATTGTATATCTACCACATCTCCCGGAACAACGAAAGGAACAAAGATCACAAGGTCACCGACTCTTGCAATTGCTTTTCCTTCCGATCCGGCATCGAGGATTTCTATATGTTCAAATACGTTCTCCTGCATGGTTATTAGCTGATGAGTTGATGAGTTGACGAGCTGATGAGTTAATTAGCTGATGAGTTGATGAGTTGACGAGCTGATGAGTTAATTAGTTGATGAGTTGATGAGTTGACGAGCTGATGAGTTAATTAGTTGATGAGTTGATGAGTTGACGAGCTGATGAGTTAATTAGTTGATGAGTTAATTAGCTGATGAGTTGATGAGTTGACGAGCTGATGAGTTGATTTTGCGTTTATTAGTTATTTTTTACTCGCCAGCTCGTGAGCTCGCCAGCTCGTGAGCTCATCAGCTCGTGAGCTCATCAGCTCGTGAGCTCATCAGTTCGTGAGCTCATCAGCTTGTGAGCTACCCTTTCTGTTCCTGAAGTGTCTCGAATCGCCCCATTCTCCGTAACCGATCTCATCACCTGCCAGGGCAATCCTGGCTTCCAGGCAGCTCAGGCATTCGACTGCTTCTTCATCCAGACAGGGTTTGTTTTCGTAAAGCAGGTAATTCTGGCGGTATTTTACAGGCGTCAGATTGGGCATGATCACGTTTGCACCCACCAGCAAGGCTTTTTCACGTCCCTGCGGATCTATTGTCTGCATGGCAGTGGTAGCGGCAATGTTGATGTCTTTCATCATGATCCTTAGTAGGGCGACCATTTTAAGAGAAAGAAGAAACCGTTCACGAAAAGGGAGCAATTCGTTCCGGAACTGGTAGAGGGGAGTATCTTGATGTTCGATGTATGGTCCCATTCCTGCCATATCGATATCGAATTCACGGAAGAAGATCAGATCGTCGGCAAGATCGGGGATGGTTTGAAAGGGCAGGCCGATCATCACGCCTGTGCCAACCTGGTACCCGACTTTCCGGAGCCGTTTAAGCGCCTCAATCCGTTCATTATAGTCATGATGCTTGTCGTTGGGATGGAGTTTACTGTAAAGCACAGGGTTTGAAACCTCGATACGGAGGAGATACCGGTGGGCGCCGGCAACAAACCACCGCTGATAGGTCTCTTCCGTTTGCTCGCCAAGGGAAAGTGTAACATGAAGCTTTCCTTCCGATATCCGGCAGATTTCTTTCAGCAGCCTTTCAATCGAATCAATGAATTTCCGGTCCTTACGTTCCCCAGATTGGATCACGATGGAAGCAAATTTATTGTCATAGGCATATTTTGCAGCTTCCAGTACTTCTTCATCGGGCATCTGGTAACGGGTGTAACGGC
Source organism: Bacteroidales bacterium (assembly GCA_049516815.1). Classification (GTDB taxonomy): domain Bacteria; phylum Bacteroidota; class Bacteroidia; order Bacteroidales; family FEN-979; genus FEN-979. The sequence continues at coordinate 6,225 of JBEKST010000177.1, forward strand.
TGTTCCCGGCACGGATCCCGCAATAAAAGCAATTCTTGGAGCAATAATTTGAATATTCAATCAACCCACGCAAATAGACTTTATTCCCGACAAAAGCTTTCTTGACCGCCGCAGCCTTTGCAAATATTTTCCGGCTATCTTCTTCACCAGTGGAGAGCAATGCAATTATATCTTCCTTATTCAGGGAGTCTTTCATTAAAATAGATTCAATATTATTGTTATTCATAGTTATTCG